>CAMWLV010000018.1 GCA_947175175.1 uncultured Lachnospiraceae bacterium | reverse complement strand
CGTCATACCAGTGCTTCACCTGCTCCTTTTCCTCCGAAAGCCCACATTCCTCCATTGCATTAAATACTTCTTCTTCTGTAAACCCAAAGGATATAGCATATTTATCAGATGTAGTCGTCACTACCTCGAGATTATTCAGATCAGAGAAAATGCTCTCTTTCGAGATTCTTGTAATCCCTGTGATGATTCCTCGATAAATATGGTCATTTGTCTTGAATGTAGCATTAAAAAAGCTCCTGAAAAATTCCACTGCCTGATCCCAGTTCCCTGCAAGCCATGCCTCCTGCATCGGCGTGTCATATTCATCTAGCAGTACAATTACCTTTTTGCAATAATGATTTTCAAGATAAATGCAAAGACTGTTTATTGATGTATATGCCATATCATCACTCATGTCATAGATCATTTTATCAAAATATGCCCTATCCATGTCATTAAATTCTTCCGATGTCATCATATCTCTATATTCCCTGTAGACATTGGAAATGATTTTTTTCACTGCAGTCTTAATCCCGGCAACATCGCCAGTCTTAACTGACGCAAAACTCAAAAAGATCACAGGAAATGTCCCCTGCAGCTGCCTGTATTTGTAATCTCCGTCAGGAGATTTTTCACTCCAGATGGATTTTCCCTCAAACAGATCACCGCGTCCTGCATATTTATTGGAAAAAAAACATTCAACGGTGCTCATATTCAGCGTCTTGCCAAATCTGCGTGGCCTTGTGATCAGGGTAACCTTGTCGCCATATTCCCACCATTCCCTGATAAAATGTGTCTTATCAATATAGAAAATATTTTCTGTGATTACTTCCTCATAGTTCTGATATCCGAGAGCAGGTCTGCCTAACATTTCTGTTCCTCCTTGCCATTTATGAAACCAGTATAACTCGCTTAATCTCATTATAGCCGTTCTAATAGCACATTACAATATTTTTTCCTAACGCAAAGTATGCAA
Organism: uncultured Lachnospiraceae bacterium; assembly: GCA_947175175.1. Classification (GTDB taxonomy): domain Bacteria; phylum Bacillota; class Clostridia; order Lachnospirales; family Lachnospiraceae; genus COE1. Next base: position 37,835 of record CAMWLV010000018.1, on the reverse strand, counting down.
TTGTCAAGGTACAGCATTTAATTTGCAAATCTATTATAATAGAGAATGAAATGCCCGCTTGACAAAGTGTAGTCATATCGCCTGGCAAGTTCTCCGCCATAATCATCCTTATAATTTATGAACACCAAATCCCATATGCCCATCTCAGATTCCCTGTAATCATCTATATAATATTCTATTTCGAATCGTCAAGTTTCAGCACGGACATAAACGCCTTCTGGGGTATTTCCACGCTGCCCACCTGCCGCATGCGCTTCTTGCCTTCCTTCTGTTTTTCAAGAAGTTTCTTCTTTCGTGTGATATCTCCGCCATAGCACTTGGCGAGAACATCTTTGCGCATTGCCTTCACGGTCTCCCTTGCGATGATCTTGCCACCCACAGCAGCCTGTATCGGAATCTCAAACAGATGCCTTGGTATCTCGTCTTTCAATTTCTCACACATACGTCTGCCTCTGTTATAAGCGGATTCTTTGTGTACAATGAAAGACAACGCATCTACTTCCTCCCTGTTGATCAGAATATCAAGCTTAACCAGCTCAGACTGTTCATAGCCCTTAATGTCATAGTCAAATGAAGCATATCCTCTTGAGCGCGACTTAAGCGCATCAAAGAAATCATAGATGATCTCATTCAATGGAAGCTCGTATTTTAACAGTGCCCGCGTCTCCTCCACATAGTCCATGCCAAGGTAACGCCCGCGCCTCTCCTGACAAAGCTCCATAATAGAACCGATAAACTCTGTTGTCACCATGATTTCAGCGCTGACGATCGGCTCCTCCATATAGTCAATCTCTGATGGGTCTGGCAGATTGGAGGGATTTGTCAGTTCGATGATATCGCCATTTGTCTTGTGAACCTTGTAGACAACGCCTGGCGCTGTCGTCACGAGGTCAAGATTGTACTCGCGCTCCAGTCGTTCCTGAATGATCTCAAGATGCAGCAGTCCCAAAAATCCACATCGAAAGCCAAATCCCAACGCCACTGAAGTCTCAGGCTCATAGAAAAGCGATGCATCATTTAGCTGTAGTTTTTCCAGCGCATCTCTCAGATCTGGATATTTTGCACCATCAGCAGGGTAAAGCCCACAGTACACCATAGACTGTACCTTTTTATATCCCGGAAGCGGCTCCGCACAAGGATTCTCCGCATTTGTGACAGTATCTCCGACTGCTGTATCCTTTACATTTTTGATGGACGCGGTCAGATAGCCAACCATTCCAGCCGACAATTCCTCACAGGGAATAAACTGCCCTGCCCCGAAATATCCAACCTCCACCACATCAAATGACGCCCCCGTCGCCATCATCTTAATCTTCGTTCCCTTGGAAACGCTCCCTTCCATGATGCGGCAAAATACAATGACGCCCTTATAAGAATCATAAACCGAATCAAAAATCAGTGCCTGCAGCGGATTGTCCGCGCTGCCCCTGGGTGCTGGTATCTTTTGAATAACCGCCTCTAAAACCTCTTCAATGCCGACGCCGTTTTTTGCTGATATCAGCGGCGCGTCCTGTGCTTCAATGCCAATGACATCCTCAATCTCATTTTTCACCCAGTCCGGACGTGCACTTGGAAGGTCGATCTTGTTGATCACAGGAAAAACATCAAGGTCATGGTCCAGTGCCAGATACACATTTGCAAGTGTCTGCGCCTCAATCCCCTGCGCTGCATCCACGACCAGGATAGCCCCGTCACAGGCAGCCAGCGCACGGCTCACTTCATAATTAAAGTCAACGTGTCCCGGCGTGTCAATCAGGTTAAAAATGTATTCATTTCCGTCCTGCGACTTATAAACAGTGCGGACAGTCTGCGCCTTGATCGTGATACCCCTCTCCCGCTCCAGCTCCATGTTGTCAAGGATCTGATCCTGCATCTCACGGCTCGTCAAAAGTCCCGTCTTTTCTATGATTCTGTCCGCAAGTGTGGACTTCCCGTGATCGATATGAGCCACAATGCAGAAATTCCTGATTTTACTCTGATCAAAATTTGACATAACTATCTATCTCCTTTTACTCCTTCTATACCCCATCCAGACCAGCACAAGCAATCCTGCAAGCAGCGCCATCCAGACAACTGTCGGTACATCGGCAATATCAAAGCATCTGACATTGATCCACATCTGGTTGATCGCCTTGTTGGCATCCTCATCAAAATACCGCATGATCGCAGTCCTCTCCATGACGTCCTGCGGCGGATACTGGCTGTAGAGCTGCCTGCCCATCTGACTGCCCGTCGACTGCAGAATATAATTCTCATCGCTGTTATCTCCGCTGAAGAAATACCCCACAGGGTATTCCATGATATCCTCTTCCTCCTCATCAGCACCATAACACCAATTCATATATTCATAGATGGTATCATCCTCTTTATTTCCTGCAATCGATGAAGTATATCCGATATAATACATATTTCTGACAGCATTGTCCGTTCTTGACACAAAATTAACAAAAGCCTCCGCTGCATGCTGTCTGTCTGCATTGTCATCAATACCGCTCTTCAACATTACCCAGCCATCGAACCAGAGATTCGTGCTCTCCTTGGGCACTGCAAACCGAAGCTCAAAGTCATCTTCATCCGCCTGGTCCATGGCATAGACCGCGTCGCCCGACCACTGGTAATTTGCCACAATCTTACCGGTTATCATATCCGCCTTTCCGCTGTCTGTCTCGAGGGAATACACATTGCCCATCAATTCATCCAATAGTTCCTGCGCCTGTTCGATCGTCTCCGGGCTCACGTCATTCATCACATCAGCCAGCTTGTCATGGTAATCCACTGAGTGGATGAAATTCTCGTCTGTCAGTTCATCAGCTTTCAAAATCCCAAGTGCTGCAAAGTAAGAGTCCCGCACATTATCCTTTAATGTAATCTGCCTGTGAAACTTCGGATTGCCAAAGATTTCCCATGTTGATGCCTCCTCTTCCGTCACAAGCTCCGGATTATACAAAACACCTGTGATCCCCCACATATATCCGGCAGCATACTTGCTCCAGCTCTCGCCGCCAATCTCATTGGATTCCAATGTCTCCTGGATAAAAGGTGATACATTGTTGATATAAAAATTGTTGGCATTGTCTGTATCATAAAAACTGTCCGAGTACGGCAGAAGCCTGTCCTCTGCCATCAGTTTCATAATCATATACTCCGATGGGCACACCAGATCATACGTATCGCCCATATTTAACTGATTATAGAGATCCTCGTTTGTGCCAAAACAGGAGTACTCTACGCGCACCTCCCTGCCATAAGTCTCTCTGTACCAGTCCTCAAACTCCTCATAGAGCGGTCTCTCCCCAAAAATCACAGTGCCATTGTCAAGTGCGATTGCTTCCTCCTCGTCCCATTCTCCGAGGTCGATATATTCCTCCCAGCTGCACACACGCAATATAATGGGTTCCTCACGCGCATATACTGTTCCACTCAAAAAGCTGCACACTGCAAACGCACTAAGCACAGCAAGCGCTCTACTGTTACCTATTTTTGCCATTTTCCGCACCTGCCCTTTTTTCGTTTTTGTCATTTTTATTTCCACTCATATTCATAACCGTTACCATCAGCACAACCACCACGAATATGATCGTAGAAAGTGCCCACAGCGCCGTCTTAATATCCGTCTGCGAACCTCTTGTCGCATTTACCACATAAGTACTGATCGTGTCAAATGTCGCGGGCTTTGTATAACTTGTGATGAAATAATCGTCAAGTGACAGCGTTACCGCCAAGGCAAATCCCGAGACAACACCCGGAAAGATCTGCGGAAACACCACGCGCCTCAGTGCCATCGCTGGAGATGCCCCCAGGTCAAGCGCCGCCTCATACAGACTGTTATCCATCTGCTTTAACTTCGGCACAACAGACAAATATACAAAAGGAGCCTCCAACACCACATGACCAATCAGCAGCGAGATAAAACTCCCCTTGTCCACGCCGCATACTCCGATCAGCAGTATACACAGTGAAAATGCCGTCACAACCTCGGCATTTACAACGGGCACCTGATTCAGCGCCCCCACTACCGCATTCCCAAATCTTCCTGAATAAAAGACGCCCACAGCGCCAAAGGTGCCAAGTATCGTTGAGACAAAGGCAGAACCAATCGCAAGAACCAGTGTTCCCAGAATCATGGCTCTCAGATCAGGTTTCGTAAACAGAGTCTCGTAATTTTTCAGCGAAAAGCCATGTATGGCTCCGATATTCGCAGAATCCGTAAAGCTGTACACAGCCAGCACAAAGATGGGCAGATACAACAGTATCACCATCAACACCAGAAATGCCCTGCTAAAAGCCTTTTTCATCACCCAAGTACACCTCCCCTGCTGCTGCCTGCATCCTGATCTGCATAGCGGTTCGTCAGCAATGTAAATACCAGAATGATCACCAGCAAAATCAGCGCGATCATTGAACCATTATGCCAGTCATAGGCGCTGAAATACGCTCCAATCAGACTTCCCATAATATAAGTGCTGTTGTAGAGCATATCGAGCACAACATAGTTCGTCATGGACGGAAGAAACACCATCACGATACCGCTGATGATCCCCGGAACAGACAGCGGAAGTGTCACTTTCAGGAATGTCTGAACCGTGTCGGCTCCAAGGTCTGCCGCCGCCTCCAGAAGGCTCCCGTCAAGCTTTAACAAAGTCGTATAGATCGGAAGAATCATAAATGGCAGAAAGTCATATGTCATACCAATCAGTGTGTTCAAAAACGGGTGATAGGCAAGATTTCCCTCTACCATGGTAAGAATTTCCTTAAGCGCCGTAATCCGGAGTGTAAAATTAATCCACATAGGCATGACAAAAACCATAAGTATCACCGACTTATGTTTCATATTGCTCCGCGCCAGTATATATGCAATCGGATACGCCAGCATCAGGCAGGTACATGTAGTGGCGACCGCAATGCCGAAACTGTAGGCAAGCGTTCCAATCGTATTGGGACTGGAAAAAAATCCAATCAGGTTTTCAAGGGTAAACTGTCCTTCCCCGTTTGTAAATGCATAATATATAATAACAATCAAAGGCGCCAGCACAAAGCATACCAGAAACAGACCATACGGTATGCACAGCTGCGACCTCTGAAAACGAATTTTTTCCATTCGCCCCTCCTTATTTCTTAATGGCATAATGAAATTTCTCTTTTGGTATCAGCAGGCTCACATAATCATCCATATTCCACAGATACTCGTCAGACACGATAAAATCTTCATCTTCCTCTGTTCGCACCACATAGCTGTAGTGGTCGCCTTTATAGATCAGATTGATGATATGTCCCCTGAGGATTCCTGCCTCCTTATCGTCACTCATTGTGATATCTCCTGGATTTACAGACACGATCACCTTGATACGGTCTGACTCAATAATATCGCCATGTGCGTCCACAAGTGCCCCATCCGTGTTAAATGAAGACCCTGGTATCAGGGCCGTCAGATCACAATCGAGCATTCCCCCGAGAAATGCCAGCCTGTATTCCTTGTCCAGCCCGGATTCAATACGGTTTATCGTGTTCTCCGCCAGCATAATGTGAATCCCCTCTGGTTCAATATACAACCCTACTGCAGCGTTCAACTCCGCTTTTCTGGTGGACTGTATCACAATCTCATTTTTGCCGGACTGTACTGTAATCTCATAGTGCACACCCTTAAATATGACCGAGGTCACAATTCCTTTGATGATCCCTTGATCAGGTGTCGTAATAGTCACATCCTCTGGTCTCACCACTGCATCGATCATCGTGCCATGCTCGACATCGTCCACACACTCAAATTCTGCCCCACAGAACCGTACCCTGCACTTTCCTGTCATAATGCCGCTAAAAATGTTACTCTCCCCAATAAAATCGGCAACAAAAGCATTTTTCGGTTCATTATAGATATCCTCCGGCGTTCCGATCTGCTGGATTTTCCCCTCAGACATCACGACAATCTTATCGGACATGGTAAGTGCTTCCTCCTGGTCATGCGTCACATAGATAAACGTGATTCCCAATTTTTCATGCATGCCCTTTAACTCGAGCTGCATCTCCTTGCGCATCTTTAAGTCCAGTGCACCCAATGGTTCATCCAGAAGCAGGATTTCCGGCTCATTGACAATTGCCCGCGCGATCGCGATACGCTGCTGCTGGCCGCCCGAGAGCGTCTGTATTCCCCTGTCCTCAAAATCCTCTAAATCCACCATCTCCAGTGCTTTCTGAACCTTCTTTACGATATCCGCTTTCGGAAGCTTCTTTAATTTCAACCCAAAGGCAACATTTTCAAATACATTTAAGTGCGGAAACAATGCGTATCTCTGAAAAACGGTATTGATAGGACGTTTATTGGGCGGCAAATCCCGTATATCCTCACCGTTTAACAACAGCTCTCCTTCTGTCGGCTTATCAAATCCTGCGATCATGCGCAGTGTCGTTGTCTTCCCACAGCCTGAAGGCCCCAGAAATGTGACAAACTCGCCTCTCTGTACTGTAAGGTTGAAATCGTCAACCACGCGAAAACCGTCATCAAAAGTACGGCTGATATGCTTTAACTCAATAATATTTTCCCCCAACTCCTGTCCTCCTCATTTCGTAAACTACCATCCTGCAATGCCTGCATCCACTCAATCCACATTTTTATTCTTTTAATCATTATCTTTTCATTAGAATCTTTAATGCATCACTTTGTAGTGTACCATATACTCATGAGAATTGCTACTGAAAAAAAATTTTTATTATCATTGCAGATGGAATCCCCCGAAAGCCCTTTAACTTTGGCACAAATCTGCCGATAATATTTATATATTAACTTGGGAGGGATTCTATATGACTGTTCAATATGAACCTATGAAGCTTATTGACCAAATCAGGCAAAACAACTATTCCTATACACACTCCTACACTAAAAAGGTAACAGAGGCTGATGCCAATGTTGAAAAACTTCAGGATAAAGCCGAAGCTTTCAAAAAAAGTGTAAAAAAATTAAAACGCTATTCCTCAGGAGGGATCTCAAGGGATTTACTTGAAAGCCAGATTGAAGATCTGGTGAAATCCTATAATGATATGAAGAACAGCTCAGCCAAAGTAACAGATAAAGATGTGCAAAAGCAGATTTCAAAGCTCGAAAAACTGTTCTCTGACAATGAAAAAGAACTGAAAAAAATCGGCGTAGAGAAAGTTAACGGCAAATATTCATTTGACAGTAAAACTTTCGCAGATGCTGCTGACAAAGCGATTGATGCTCTTTTTGTCGGTCATGATTCTTTCATCGGACAGGCAGATAAGATCATGCGCAAGGTGGATGAAACTGCCAGCGATGCACAATACAATATTAATGAGTACAAATTGAGCAGGACACTGAACTATGAGGAAGCAGATATGACGCTTGCTGCCAATATGACACTTGCGGGACAGACCACATCGGTCATGACAATTGTCCAATCCAGCAATTTATCTGATAGCACTATTCAGGACTCGACCAAAAAATTGTTGGCATATTTTGCCCAGTCAGTGTATCATGCAGACGGCACAAACGCAAACAAAAATATAGACAAACTGAATCAGCTGTGCATTGATCACAAAGACAAGCTTGCCAAACTTGGTCTGACCTTTGACAATGAACAGAAAAATATGGTATTTAATGCCAGTGTCAACATGACTGATCCTGACTTCCAGAATACATACAATGAATTATTTGGCAAAAATGCCGTGTTTGGAAATGCAGTTTCAGAGTATTGCAAAAATATCTTCAATGATATCGTTCAGCCTGATAAGATTGGTGTATCCATTATTGATGCACAGGCATAAACAATGTAACAAAGGATATGCCAGGGTCAATGCCCCAGCATATCCTCAATAAATATCCCATACCCTTTCGTACTATCTTGAACAAGCACATGTGTGACAGCACCCACAAATCTGCCATTTTGCACTATCGGCGCGCCTGACATTCCTTGTACAATACCACCAGTTACTGAAAGCAATTCCTTATCCGTGACCTCGAGGGAGATCTGACGATTCACTGCCTCCTTTCCCGGAGTAAGCTTTGTGATATCCACATCATAGTACTTTGCCACGCCATCAATAGCACACAGTATCTGTGCTGGTCCTGTTGTCACCTCCTGTTTCAATGCAATAGGCAGAGCCTCCCTCCCAGCAGTATATTCGCTTAGAAGCTCCGCATTTGCCACGCCATAGATCCCCTGCATTGTGTTGTCTACGATCACCCCCGATACTTGATCTGGCTTGTATTCAATCACACCTGTCAGTTCTCCTGGATTTCCTTTCTCGCCGCGCTTGACTGCTACAATCTCTGTATGGTACAAAAGCCCACTTCCCAGTTTTAAAAGCTCACCGGTATCCATGTCATTGATGCCATGTCCCAGTGCCCCGAACTGATTCTGACTGTCTACATAAGTCATCGTTCCTATCCCCTGCGCGCTGTCCCTGAGCCATGCACCCATTTTATAGATATTATTGGCATCTGCTTCTGGCTTGATCTTTACCTGAATCAACTCGTCCTTTCTGGAAACCTGAAAAATGATCTCCGCCCCATTTCCATTTTCTACATATTCCCTGACCTGCTTCTTATCACTGATTGCCACTCCATCCATCGCAGTGAGATAATCTCCCGCCTGCAGCTTATAGTCAGAAGGCGCATACTTGTCACCGCCTGCCCCCTCGAAACTGCCTGTGTCCACCACTAACACGCCTTGTGTCCTGACATAGATGCCAATCGGTCTTCCCACCGGTGTCAGGGTTGTGTTCTCTATGACCTGAATATCCACATCCTTGAGCGGTACAATACCAAAAAGTTTCAGCCGCATCTGATAGGAGCTTGTCGTGTCTCCTGCCACAATCGTAAGCGGCTGATTGAGTGCCAGGGTTGTCTCAGAATCCGTACTGAGAATCCCTGATGCCGGAACGCGCAGATTGAATTCCTCACTCGTTCCAGCCTTAATACTAATTGTACTAGGTACGGTACTCTGATAATATGCGTAAGTCGCCCAACAGAATAACCCAATCGCAAATCCCAAAAAAACATATAAAAATAAGAGATATTTCATCCGCCTGCTCAACGCAGTATGTTTCATGTTCTCTACTTTCATCCATCCACTACCTTACTAAGTTTAATCTTTGCATACTTTTGACCAATTGTAGTATATGGATTTTTTTATAAAATAAACGACATGTCAAATTTTTTACTTATCCTTTGCCGCAAGCCGTTTCTGCCGCTTCATCTTTCTTCTTTCCTTTGCCTCTTTTCTGCCCTGTTTGCTCATTAACAGATAAAAACTTGGCAATAATAACAGAATCAACAGTGTGGAGGTAATCAGCCCTCCGATAATGATGAGCGACATGCCCTTCATCATCGCCGCATTTTCATTTTGTGTAAAGATCATCGGTATCATTGACAAAATAGTCGTCAATGTTGTCATAAGGATCGGTCGCAGTCGTAGTCGTCCGCTTTCCATCAAGGCATCATTTAACGGCATCGTCTCCTTTAACTGGTTGGTCGTATCAACATACAAAATACCGTTGTTGACTACGATACCTACCAGCATCAGCACACCCATCAAAGATGTCATATTCAGCGTCGAACCCGAGATAAACAACAGGAAGAAAGACCCGATCAGACTAAATGGAATACTAAGCATAACCATGAGCGAGAAGACTGGTGATTCAAATTGCATAGCCATGACAAGAAAAATCAGGAAAATTGCTGTAAAAATCGCTTTTCCAATCGCTGTAAATTCCTCCATGATCATCTCGTTCATCATACTCTGTGTCTGACCGACGCCCTCTGGGAACTCTCCTCTCTGTTCTGCCTCATCTACTGCTTCTATAATGGCAGCCTGTGCTGTAAACTTTGCAGCCTCTGTCGTGTATGCTGTAATTGCAACCTGATATCTGCCATCCTCTCTCACAAGTGTATTTGGCACATCAGAATACACCGCTTCCGCCACGTCCCCAACTGTGATCATACTTCCCATCGGAGTGGCAATCTCAAGGTTTAACAACTGATTCATATTGACATAGCTGTCCTCAGGATACTCCATTCTCACAGAATATTCCTCTGTTCCAATCGTCATGTCCATGACTTCGATACCACTGCTGGCATTGTACATCTCGCTTGCGACCTGCACGGCAGTAAGTCCTACATTCATACATTTTAACGGATCGATCTGTATCTTTACCTGTGTAGCATCTGATGTGAGATTGCTCGAAGTCTTGATGACGCCTGGAATATCCATCATAATCGCATCGACCTGTCTTGCGGCAGTTTTAAGATCCTCGATACTATCACCACTCATGTCAACTTCCGTACTCGACATGACACTCATCATAGCAGACATTCCGCTTCCTGCTGCCGAGACGATAACACTCATGTTTGTACTGTCCATCAGCTTCGCATTGTACTCGTCCACAAGCTGATTGATACTCTTTTCACATGTATCTGATGGATATGCTGTAATCGTCGCTGATGAACCGCTGATCGTCAGATTACATCCTGCAAAGTCTGGATCGTCAATCACCATCTGTTCAATGAACTGGATACTTTCATCCATCACCTCAAGCCGTGTTCCTGACCGTTGTTCTATGGAGATACTCATGTTGTCAAGACCTGTCGCCGACATCAGCTCTGTGTCAAGCTGCCCTGCCAGCATAAATGCGAGCACCAAAAGTCCTACCGCCACCAGCATGACCGTCTTTTTCTTCAACATGATATGTCCTAGTAAAATCTTGTATCCATTTCCTACCTTTCCCACGATCCGGTTTGCCAGAGTATCCTTCTTCTCCTTTGGCCTGTATTTCCAAAAGAAAATCGGAATCAACGTAATTGCCACAATCAATGAAGACATCATGGCAAAGATAATCGTAAATCCAAGCTGTGAAAAGAGCTGTCCTGCGAGCCCCTTCATCGTAGCAAGCGGCAGATATACTACTACAGTAGTAATCGTTGACGCAGAAACTGACGATGCCACCACTTTCGTACCAACCATCGCTGCATCTTTATATTCCGGCTTTTCATCCTTCAACCGGAAACAGCTTTCCAGCACAACGATCGATGCGTCAACCATCATACCGATCGCGATAACAAGCGCTCCCATTGTAACTACATTCAGCGAAAATCCTGCAAAACTCATAAAAATAAGTGTTGCCAGAAGCGATATCGGCATAGAACTGCCGACGATCAGGCTTGCCTTAAAGTCTCCAAAGAAAATGAAAAGCACCAGCATAGAAAACAGAACACCCAGTACAAGTGTCTCCGCCACAGAACTTAGCGAGGATTTAATACTGTCTGCCGCATCATATGCCACAGATATCTGAATTGCTGAATTTTTTGCCGCCACACGCTTAATCAGTGATTTTACATGGTTAGAGACATCAACAGTACCCTCACTCTGAACCTTTGCGATACCAACACTGATACTGTCCTGACCGTTAAAGCGGCTGATACTGCTGTTTGCCCTAGAGGACATGGATACTGTTGCAATATCCGACAGAGCAATCGTTGTGCCTCTGCTCGTGATAATGGGTATATTCTGCAGCTCCATAAGATTTGTCGGTTTTGAGGAAGCAGATGCACTAATGCTCTGTGCTCCCTGCTCCACACTGCCAATCGGAATCGTAAAATCAGTTGTTGTGATGTATGTCCTGACATTTGCCATGGTCACACCATACTGCTGCATCTTGTCGCTGTGAAGCTGTATTCGGATATAATCCTGCTCACCACCTGATACCGTAATCTGAGCGACGTCCGAAAGACGCTCCAGTTCAGGCCGAAGTTCATCCTCCACAAACGTCAGTACATCCGTATCGCCAGTTGACGTGATTGACAATGTCATCATATCCTGTGCATTCATATCCATCTCAATGATAACTGGATCCTGTGCATCCTCTGGCAGCTGCAGTGACGCAGTATCCACTGCGCTTCTGAGATCCGCATACGCTTCATCTGTATCTGTTCCATACTCATAAGAAAACATAACAAATGACATATTTTCTGTCGTCTGTGAAGTCACAGAATCTACACCAGAGAGCGTCTTGCCAGAATCTTCTATGATTTTTGTCACCAGCTCCTCCGTCGTTGCCGGGTCACCGCCCTGAAAGATCGTCATGACAAACAACATGGGCATCTCCAGATCAGGTGTCAGCTCCATCTTAAAGCCAAATACAGAGCTGATACCAAATACAAATAGTGCCAGCACAATCAACAGTGCTGAAACAGGCCGTTTCAGGGCCAGCTTGGTTAAAGAACTCATAACCTATGCCCTCCTATTCCTGCGCATTCTTTTCCGTATCTGCACTGCTCTTACGTGCAGAAATCTCCACACCGTCACGCAGCTGGGCAGACCATGTAGTAATGATGGTATCATCCTTGGCAAGTCCCTCTGTGACCACGATCCGGTCAATGTCGTAAAGTCCCGTCGTCACTTCTGTCCTCTTTGCCCTTCCGTCCACAACGGTATATACATAAGCCTGTGTTCCATCATAGTAAACAGAATCATATGGTATAATAATCGCATTTTTTTCATGATATGTATCTGTCGTCACTGTTGCTTTTGTGCCGGAAAGCAGATTCGCAGTATCCCCCTTGACAGCAGCCTTGATTTTGAACAGACCTGTCGCCGCATCAATTGCACTTCCGATCTCTATCACTTCACCGTCATAAAGCTTGTCATCCTTTTCGAGCGTGATCTTCTGCCCCATCGAGAAAGTATTCCTTACGTCCTCACTTACATAATAGGTAGCAACCATCGTATTTTTGTTAGAGATCACAAATGCCGGATTGCTTGATGTGGCAAAATCGTGCTCCTTGATATTCACACTTTCCACAACACCAGAGATCGCAGCTGTGATCGTGTAAGCATCCAGATTTTCATGGGCCTGATCGATTGAGATCTGTGCCTGCGAAATGCCTGCCTCTGCCTGCGAAATGCCAAGCTCTGCCTGCGAAATGCCATTCTGTGATGTCTGCTTCTGTTCGTCCCTTAGCACTCCGTTGCTGAGATCCTGGGAAACTACCGTGCGGCTGTAGTTCTCATATGTACTGTCCATCTGATCCTGGATCGTTTCAAGTGCCTCCTCACACTGGTCGATCGCTGCTTTGTACTGCTTGATCTTGGCGTCCACTGTGGCATCCTTCTGTGCTGCCTCCTGGTACCTGGCCATTGCACGCCCATACTCAGAAAAACTAACCAAAGAACTGGGATCCATCATGGAGGCAGCCGGTCCCAGTTCAGAGATATCCGGAACTTTGGAGAGCGTCTCTGCATACTCCTTAATCTCGTCGACGTCTTCTTTGTAACCATACTGCTCTTTCAAGTCCGCAAGCTCCTTCTCCGCATCTTTGAGCTTATCCATTGTCTGCTGGCGCGTATCCATTGCATCCATATAGGACTCCTGAAGCTGAGTCATACCATCCTCTACTTGTGTGAGTGTAACATCCGAATTCATATCATTGAGAATCGTTGCCGCATCGCCATACTGCAGGTCATAACCAAGCTGTGCGTTTGCCAGACCAAGTTGTGCATTCGCCAGACCAAGCTGCGCATTCTGGGCAGCTGCCTCCGCATTTCTCATCGTAAACTGTGCTACCGTATCATCCAGCACGGCAAGCACATCACCTTCTTCCACGACATCACCTGCCTCAACAAGAACCTCAACCACCTCCGCTGTAGCCTTGGGAATCACATACACTGACTCATCTGGATTAATCGTGGCAATAAAATTCGCACTGAGCTTCAGTTCTCCCACCTCAGGATTTGCCGTCTCGACAATCGCCACATCATCCACAGTTACCTCCTCTGTCGTCTGCCCACATCCCCAAAAAGCTGATGCAGACAGTGCCGCACATAAAAGTAAAGCAATTTTTCTTTGTCTGTTTTTCATATTTATACCCCCTGCGTGCTCCGGCACGCATACCAATCAAAAGTTTGAAAGTGACCTGCTTTCAAACTTTTTCCTTTTCTGCTGCATCACTCTTATCAGTGTATCCTTCTGTGATGCATAATCCGTCAATTACATCTATATGACATTTTAACTAAATTTACATGAAAATAAAAGAGTATATAACATTTTTTATCTAAGTTTAATTTTTTTATCATATTTTAATAAGCTGCTACTTGTTATTTGAACTCATTTTTTATTATAATATAGATAGCTTATGAGGTATAGACATAACCATTTTATAATTAGGAACTGTTAAGAATTAACTTTGCATATGACGCAGGATAAATCTTTTTATGCAAGGCGGAGGAATGAGGCGTACTGGGGTACGCCGATTGACGACAACGCGGCATAAGAAGATTTAGACAAGTCAGATGTAAAGATTAATTCTTTAACAGTTCCTTATTATCAAACTACTTATTTTTATTATGCAAGGAGAAAATATATGAAAACAAAACTGAAAAAATTAATATGTTCTATATTATCGTGTGCCCTAGCCTTGTCTGTGACATGCGCTGTTCCAATCCTGTCAGTTTCTGCAAAGGAAAGTATTGGAAATGGTCTGATTCTCTCCACTGACAGCATCACAATCACAGCAGGTTCTTCCATGACCTTCACTGCGATACTCGAAGAAGGCTTTGACGCGTCGAGACTTGCCTGCATTGTCGCAGATCCGGATATTGTGACCGTTACACCGATCGCATACGCTGCCAATGCTGCAGCTTATCAGGTAAATTATGAGAATAGCGGCTCAACGCTCGCTGCCATTTACCATCTTGACAATCCAGCAGTTGTGGCATATGTAACCATCAATGCATCACCACTGATCATGGAGATTCCCGCCAGATTAGGAACAAACCGTGACAATTACTGTACTTTGGTAAGCTATGAATTTGTACCTTATGATTTCACATATGCTGATTTTGGTGATTATAAAAACACATTAAATATCAAGTACCAGTGTGCATCCTACAAGGATGACGGCTATTCCAGGTGGGGATGTTATGGCTCTTTCTATGATGCTGACGGAAATGTGTTGTCCAAGGTTCATCTCTATTGCAGCACCTTAGCGAAGGGAAGGATCTATCACAGTGAATTCAATGTCCCTGTAGGCGCAGTTCGTTTTACTATAGAGGGATTTTAAAAGGAGCGCGGCTGCGCTCCTCCTTTATTCTAGTGAATCAATAATCGAATTGATCAGGTTGGTAATTTCCTCGACTGATGTCTCAATATCTGTATAAATTCCCGCTGACTGATTTGACAAATCCTGCATGCTTTTAGCAACAACTGCAAAACCGACACCCGCTTCGCCGCTTCTTGCAGCCTCTATTGTGGCGTTGAGAGATAAGATTGTCTGCTTCTTGGCAATTCCCTTCAGATGCCCTGTCTTCTCATTGATCATCTGCACCAACTCGCCAGATTTCTTGATATCGTCCTTCACCGAATCAAATTTCCCAGTATTTCTGTTATTCAGATGTTCCAGACTTGCTGTCTGACTGATCATCGTACTAAGCATCTGTGCAGCGCGCTTTGCCTTTCTGTCCAAAGACTGTGAAACGACAACCGCACCGAGCCTCTCACCATTCACAACAATGTCAAAGGAATCCGTTTCCTCCTCCTGAAAATCATGTCCTTCTGTCAGGCGCTCTCCTTCCACGTCAACCACGACAGCATCAAAACCTGCAAACTCTGTAAAAGAATTCTGTAAATCCTGCAATTTTCTTGTATCCATGTAATCTTTTAATATCATATTTATACCTCCTTGCGTGCTCTGGCACGCATACCAATCAATCGTTTGAAAGTGACCTTTCTTTCAAACCCCATCCTCCATTCCGCATAACCGACATATATAGTATACCGATATTTTCAGACATTTTCAATATTTATCTGTCTTTTTATAAAAATTTGCTGTTATACTTTTTTCTTCTGAGCCGTCGCAATCAGCTCTCTGGCATTCTCTCTCACGGTATCTGTAATCTCATCACTTCCAAGCATTCTCGCAAGCTCATCAACGGTCTCCGTCTCATTCAACTGCACGATATCCGTAACCGTTTTGTTATTCACTGCCTGCTTTGCGATTTTATAATGACTATCTGCCATAGCTGCAATCTGAGGCAGATGTGTGATACAGATGATCTGATGACTCTGCGCCAGTTTCCCAAGTTTCTCTGACACCTTCCACGCTGTCTTTCCGCTGATACCAGTGTCAATCTCATCAAAGATCATGGTTGGTATCCGGTCCCTTGACGCAAGTACTGTCTTGATTGCCAGCATAATACGTGAAAGCTCACCGCCACTCGCCACATTTCCAAGACTCTTTAACGGTTCGCCGGGATTCGTTGAAATCATAAATTCCACGTCGTCATATCCGTTAGAAGCGATCTCCTCTTTCCTTCGCACTTGTATCTCAAATTTCACATCCAGGAAATTTAGATCTGTCAATGCCGCGATCATATCCTTTTCAAGCTTTGCTGCCTCTTTGCTGCGGACTTTTGAGGCTTTCTGACACAGATTCTTTAATTTCGTCTGAATCTCTGCCAGCTTTGTCTCCAGCTGGGCCTTATATGCATCTGCATTCTTTAACTTCTCTATCTTCTCTCCAAGGTCTGCCTGATACTGCAAAACCGACTGAATACTGTTACCGTATTTGAGTTTTAGATGATTCAGCAGATTCAGACGTTCCTCCATCTGGCTGAAACGCTCTCCGTCAAACTCCATATCCGCCATGTATTCGGCGATCTCCCGGTTAAAATCACTGAGCAGGACGTCGACATTCTCAAGCTCATCAGCAAGCTCCCGCGCCCTGTCGTCATAGCCTTCCACACTGCGCAGTTCCCGCACTGCATAGCCAACTGCGTCCGCCGCCGACTGCTCACTGTTTCCAGTCAGCTGATAGGCCTTATCTGCCGCTTCGACAATCTGTCTGCTGTTTGCCATTTTTCGGTAATCGCGCTCGAGTTCCTCATCCTCCCCCGCGGTCACCCCGGCTTCCTCAATCTCCTGATACTCAAACTCCGCAAGAGATAGTTCTTTTGCCTTTGCCCCATCATCGACGCAGAACTCCGCAAGCTCTTTCTTCAGCTTTGTATACATCTGATACTTTTCTCTAAGTTCCTCCTTGATCTTAGAAAGATCTTCCCCCGCAAAAGAATCAAGAATCTCCATATGATTTTTCTTGTATAGAAGTGACTGATGCTCATGCTGTCCATGAATATCGATCAAAAGCTCAGAAAGCGCCTTGATCTGCTTTGCCGTGACCGTCTCGCCGCATATCTTGAATAGATTTCTGCTGGGCTGTATCCTTCGCTGTATAATGATGATTCCATCTTCCTCGACAGGAATCTCAAGCGCTTTGATCTCCTGCATCATGGTATCATCTGTCACCTGAAAGACCAGTTCGACAAGCGCATAGTCAGCCCCTGTCCTTATCATATCCTTGTCTGCTCTCGCGCCTAATGCAAGATTGATAGAACCGATAATAATCGATTTGCCGGCTCCGGTTTCACCGCTTAAGATATTGAGTCCTTCCCCCAAAGTTACTTCTGTCTCTGAGATCAGAGCCAGATTCTTTACATGCAAGCTAATTAACATTTTCCGTACCTAACCTTTTATAATTTCATCCAATTTGTCCATCACGGATTTCGTTTCATCCACTGACTTTACCGCGGCAAAGATCGTATCATCCCCTGCTATGCAGCCGACAATCTCAGGAAACCGCATGGCATCCACCGCCGCAGCGACTGCCATTGCCATTCCCTGCACGGTCTTGATCACCAGTATGTTCTGAGCCATGTTCATCGAAACAAAACCGTCCCTGAGCACGCGGATATATTTATCACTCAGACGGGTGTCCTCATTTTGCAGAATGATATATTTCTGCCTGCCGTTTCCCGACGCTATTTTTGACAGATGCAGCTCCCGGATATCCCTTGACACAGTCGCCTGCGTCACCTCAAATCCCTCCTTACGGAGATATGAAGCCAGCTCCTCCTGCGTTTCAATATCGTATTTGTTGATCAGATCTACCACGACCTCGTGTCTCTCTCTTTTCATTGCATCCAATACCATGCCTTTCACAGATTTTATGAGTTCATCCCTCAAAAAACACGCATTTTCTTATGTAATGTATCCAGGAAGCTTCCCTCACTGAGTTTTATGATCTTCGTCACTTTGTCAGAACGAATGATTCGAATCTTATCGCCCTCGTTGAGATTGACTGGGCATCTTCCGTCAAAGCTGGCGTCCACCTCCTGCTTTTCCCCTGGCTTGTACCGCCCAATTTCAATATCAATGACATCGTCCTCGGCAAGTATGATTGTTCTGTTATTCACCAGTGTGTGGGAACAAACAGGTGTCATCATGATCAGTCTTGCCCTTGGCTCGACGATCGGCCCCCCCGCTGACAGGTTATATGCCGTAGATCCTGTCGGCGTGGATATGATCATGCCGTCTGCACTGTATGTACTGAGCATCCGCCCATTCACATAAATATTGAAATTTATGACATGCAGCGCACCTTTTCTGTTGATTACAATGTCATTCAACGCCGTCTGCGGATTGGAACTGACGCCGGATATCACTGGAATACCACTCAGCATCATGCGCGGTTCAATATCGTACTGGTTCGCGATCAGACTGTCAAGCGCAGATTCAATATCCTCCTTGTCGACCTCCGCAAGATATCCCAGCGTACCGAGATTGACACCGATCATCGGGATATGATAAGAGACATATTCCCGCGCCGCCCGGAGCATCGTTCCGTCGCCGCCAAGCACGATCATCCCTTCAACCTTGTCATCCACCTTACTGCTGCAAAGACACCCTTTCAGATTCAGGTAATCCCGTATATACTGTGTGACCTCACCTTTTCCGTCCTTTGTCTGGTTTGTATAAATATAAAATGTTTTCATTGATACCCCATATCTCAGTAGCTGTCATGACAGCTACTTAACATCTAATGTTCTGTGTGCAAGGTCAACGGTTTCCCTTATAAGCCCTGCAAAATTGTCCTGTACATAACTAACAAAATCGAAATTTGCTGCCGCCTGATCAACCCTGATAAGGTGCATTAAATACTCAATATTTCCCTCTGGTCCTCTAATCGGTGAAAAATCAAGATTCAATATTTTAAAACCTTTTTCCAGCGTAAATGCAAATACTGTCTCGATCACTTCCTTATGTACCTGCGGCTCTCTCACAACACCCTTTTTCCCAACCTTCTCTTTTCCTGCCTCAAACTGCGGTTTGATGAGACAAACCATCTGCGCATTTGGCTTTAACAGGCTGTGTGCAGGTCCCAGTATCTTCTCCAATGATATGAAAGATACATCAACCGAAGCAAAATCAAGCTTGTCCCCAATATCCTCCGGAACCATGTACCGGAAATTCGTTTTTTCCATACAGACAACACGCTCGTCATTGCGGAGTTTCCACGCCAGCTGTCCGTACCCCACATCCACAGAATAAACCTTTTTTGCCCCATTTTGAAGCATACAGTCCGTAAAACCGCCCGTAGATGCACCGATATCCATACATATTTTTCCGTCCAGTGCTACGCCAAACTTTTCAATCGCCTTTTCCAGTTTTAAACCGCCGCGGCTGACATATCGGAGCGTATTTCCCCTGACTTCAAGCAAAGCCTTAGATTCATCAAACATGGCTCCCGCCTTGTCCTCTTTCTGGTCATTGACATACACACAGCCTGCCATGATCACTGCTTTTGCCTTCTCGCGTGACTCGGCAAGCCCCTGCCGCACTAACAGTACATCCAGACGTTCCTTCATGCTCCTGTACCCTTTCCAATCGCAATCGTTCCTTATTTTTCAAGCTGTATGAGTATTTTCTGCTCAATTGTCTCCGCATCGATTCCTACTTCGCGGCGCAGTATCTCCACATTTCCATGCTCCACATACTCGTCGGGTATATGAATCGTCAACAGATTTGTGCCGAAATGATGTTCATCAAAATATTCCCTTACTTTCTCACCAAATCCGCCGCTTGCCACATTTTCTTCCATTGTCACGATCAATTTGTGCTCCCTGACAGCCTCATCCAATATCTCTGTGTCAATTGGCTTGACAAAACGCGCATTAATGATACTGCAGTGAACTCCCTTTTGGGCAAGCCCTTCCCGCACGGTAAGTGCGGTCTTTACCATGCTGCCCACCGCCACAAGTGCGATTTCACTTTCATGATAAATCCATTCTGCCCTGCCAAACTGTATCGGCTCACGGTACTCGCGAAGCCCGTCATACGCCTCGCCTCTTGGATAGCGGAGCGCAATCGGTCCCTGAAAAGCCACCGCAAATTTCAGCATATCCGACAGCTCCCATTTATTCTTCGGCGCCATAATATGCATATTTGGTATAGAGGACAGATACGACAGATCAAAAATTCCCTGATGCGTCTCCCCGTCACTTCCTACAAGTCCTGCCCTGTCAATTGCAAAGACCACCGGAAGATTCTGGATACAGACATCATGCAGAATCTGGTCATACGCCCTCTGCAAAAAGGAAGAATAGACTGCCACCACTGGACGCATGCCTCCGGCTGCCAGTCCTGCTGCAAAGGTCACTGCATGCTCCTCAGCAATCCCGACATCAAAAAACCTGTCGGGATACATATTGCGAAATCGCTTAAGTCCTGTACCGTCAGGCATCGCTGCCGTGATTGCAACAATGTCATTATAGCGGTCTCCCAGCTTGCACATCACAGTCGAAAAGACATCGGTGTAACTTGACTTTGTCTTCGGTGTGAGCGGCAGTCCTGTCTCCACATCAAAGGGCTCTGCACCGTGAAAACGCGCCGGGTGCTTCTCCGCGGGTGCAAATCCCTTGCCTTTCTGCGTGATCACGTGCACCAGCACCGCCGATTTGCAGCGTTTTGCCTCTCGCAGAACCTTTATCATGGCATTGATATTGTGTCCATCCACAGGTCCTAAATATGTAATCCCCATATCTTCAAAAAACATGCCAGGAATCACCAGCTGCTTTACAGAGCTTTTCGCCCTCCTGATACTCGTGACGAGAGGCTCTAAATTAGATTCCATGAGAGAATTATAGATTCCCTCTTTCATGTCCAGATATTTGTCCGCTGTTCTGATATTGTTGAGATATTTTGACATGCCGCCGACATTTTCCGAGATAGACATATTATTGTCGTTTAGTACAATAATAAAATTCTTTTTCAGACGCGAGGCATTGTTCAGCGCCTCATATGCCATTCCTCCAGTGAGGGAACCGTCGCCGATGACAGAGATAACCGTATGGTCTTCACCGCGAAGATCCCTTGCTTTCACAAGACCTAACCCCGCTGAGATGGACGTAGAACTATGTCCCGTGTCAAAACAGTCACACTCGCTCTCTTTTCGCTTAGGAAAGCCACTCATGCCGCCATATTTCCGCAGGCTCTCAAATCCAGATCGTCTGCCCGTCAACAGCTTATGGGTATAAGACTGATGCCCCACATCCCACACAATCTTATCCTGTGGCAGATTCAGACTCAGGTGCAGTGCCATGGTCAGCTCGACTGCGCCGAGATTGGAACCAAGGTGTCCTCCTGTGACACTGATCTTTTTGATCAGAAATTCCCTGATCTCCTCTGCCAACAAGTTCCAGTCTTCGGGTGCTACGTTTTTTATATCATTTTCTTTCTCGATTGTTTCTAATATCATACTCAGCGCCTTTCCCTTTCAGAATTGGTTCTTTTGTCAGTATATCTGTATCCATTCAACTATTTGATACGCGTGATCAGACTTCGTATCAATTCTATTAAAAATTCGTTCTGATAACCTTCTTCCGCCAAGGATTCCAACAGTTCTATAGCGTGGTCTGACAGTTCCCTCTGTTCCTGTGAGGCATCCTCGATTCCCTTTAGCGTGACATAGGTCGTCTTCTGATTCTTTGCATCACTTCCAACAGGCTTTCCCAGCGTCTCCAGATTGCTCGTCACATCAAGGATATCATCCTGTATCTGGAAAGCGACGCCGATCTCATAAGCCGCTTTTTCCACCAGACAGATCTGTGTCTCGTCTGCACCTGCAAGCACCGCTCCAACCATCATTGCAGCCTGTATCAGTGCAGCTGTCTTGTGCTCGTGGATAAAAAGAAGATGCTCCTGCGTTGCCTGACTCCCGAGATTTTCTGCTTCAATGTCAGCTGTCTGTCCGCCGATCATTCCATAGATTCCAGCTTTTTTAGCAAGTATCGAGAGGGCTTTCGCCTTTTTGCCAGTATCGCTGTCAGACATCTCAAAGGACTTTAAAGCCGTCTCAAAAGCATAGTTCAAAAGTCCGTCCCCTGCAAGGATCGCCATGGCATCTCCGTAGACTACCCATGTCGTTTTTTTGCCCCTGCGGTACTCATCATTATCCATTGCCGGCAGATCGTCATGTACAAGCGAATACGTATGTATCATCTCGATTGCTGCCATAAATGGTTCGATTACTTTGTCCGTACCGCCAAAAAGCCGATAGGTCTCTGCCATCAATACAGGACGAAGCCGCTTGCCGCCTACATTGACACTGTAGTTCATCGCTTCCATCACAGTCTTTGCCCAGCCGTCTTCCTTTGGAAGATACTCCTTTATTATGGACTCTGTTTCTTTTACTTTGTTTTCTAACTCTTTATCAAAATTCATCTAATTCACCATTTTCATTTAATTTGAGAACTTCCTTCTCCACCTTGTCAATCTTGTCATTGCAGGACTTGATCAGTTTCATGCCCTCTTTATAGAGTTTGAAGGATTCCTCCAATGAGATATCTTCCTGCTCCAGTTTTCCAATCATATCCTCAAGCTTATCAAATGCCTGTTCCAGCGTCTGTTCCTTCGCCATACTTTACCTCTCCCAACGCGCCCTTTGCGTTCTTCCCGCGTGAAGAATTTCTTAGTCCTCCGTGTCCTGTACTGGCTTAGGAAATCTCTTCACACTGTTCACTTCCGCCTGTATCGTCCCATTTTTCACATAAATCTGCACGATATCCTCCGGCTTCACACTGTTCACATCGTTTATTACCTCGTGGTTCGCGTTCTCGACATACGCATACCCCTGACTAAGCTTCTCGAGCGGCGATAATCCCTTTAATTTCTCGGCATACAATGCCATCCGATGCCGCTGCTGTATCAATGCACTGTTCATCAATCCTGCCAGCCTTCCCTCCAAATCCATACAATAAGTGCGCTTTTGCTGAATCTGGTTCATCGGACTCAGGTATTTTAACCGCAGTTTCTTGTTTTCCAGTCTGTTCTGCTGCCTGCGGATCTGCACCTGCATGGCATGGTTCAAGGCATTGCTGTATGCCATAAGCCTGTCCATCAGCTGTGCAAAATCATAGACAGCAAGTTCCGCTGCCGCCGAAGGCGTCGGCGCCCTTAAATCCGCCACAAAATCTGTGATCGTTGTGTCTGTCTCATGCCCGACCGCTGATATGACGGGCACTTGACAGTCAAACACTGCCTGTGCCACTGCCTCCTCATTGAAAGCCCACAAATCCTCGATGGAACCGCCGCCCCTGCCGACAATCATCACATCCACACCCAGCTGCTCCAACGCGTGGATTCCGTTAATAATGCTTGCCGCCGCCTGATCCCCCTGCACGATCGCTGGATACAATATGATCTGTATATAGGGATTCCGCCTCGTCGCAATATTGATGATATCACGCACTGCCGCTCCTGTAGGCGCTGTCACAACCCCCAGCGTCCTGATATATCTGGGAATGGGCTGTTTGTATTCCGGTGCAAACATTCCCATCTCTTCCAGCTTACGCTTCATGCGGTCAAACTTTTCGTACAGCACACCAGCGCCGTCGAGTGTAATCTGCTTCGCATAAAGCTGGTATTTTCCATCTCTCTCATACACGTCAATCGTACCGCCAACCACAACCATCTGCCCCTCCTCCAATTTGAAGGAAAGTCCGGTGCGATTGCCGGCAAACATGACACAGGCGATAACGCCCTTTGCATCCTTTAACGTAAAATAGATATGCCCTGACGAATGGTACTTACAATTACTGACCTCGCCTTTCACCAAAACAAACCGCAGCATGTAATCCTGCGTAAACATGTTCTTAATGTAGGAATTGATCTGGGCAACTGTATAAACATTCTGCTTCACGAATATGCCTCCGTACATGATAGACTATGCAAATTTTGCAAGCACTCCATTGACAAACCCTGACGATTCCTCCTGCCCAAACCGCTTGGCAAGCTCAACCGCCTCGTTGATTGCAACCCCTGTCGGTACATCTTCGTCAAAGACGATCTCATACACTGCAAGGCGCAGGATTGTGAGGTCTACCTTACCCATTCTCTGTGTTGTCCAGCCCTTTGCCTGCTTGTTGATCATCTCGTCAATCTCATCAAGCTTTTCTATGATTTTATTGCTTTTATTGGAGATATATGCTGCATCTTCCTCTTTAATCTCCTGTACTTCTCTCTCCTGCGCTTCCATTTTCAGGGCTTCAAAAAAGAACTTGCCCTGCTCAGGCATTTCCTCCCTGGCATTGAATTCGATTCTAAAAATATACTTAAATATCTGTTCCCTAAGCTCTCTTCTGCTCATTTATCTTTTCCTTAATCTACTTGATGTAAATTTTATTTGTCTGACGCCATTTTAATACCAACAATTCTGATATTGACATCAGAAACCTTAAATCCGGTCATTGTCTCAATCGCATTTTTTACCTTCTCCTGTACTTTATTGCAGGTTGTGGGAATATTAAAGCCATATTCCAATGTAACCGCAAGCTCCACAGACACATTTCCGTCAAGAATATCAACCTTGACACCCTTTGTCTGCTTCTTCATACCAACCTTTCCCATCAGTTCGTTCGTGATATTTCCAACCATGGCACTCACACCGTCAACCTCTGTAGCTGCAAGTCCCGCGATCATGGCAACGACATCATTCGCAATCTTTACCGTGCCAAATTCCTCATTATTCAATGAATATCCACTCTTTTCTGTTTCTTTTTCCATGCTTTCAACCTCCTGTATCCCTTTCCGCATTATATTTTATTATATCATTAACCCTAAACTTTGCAAAGCGGAAATTGATTCTATTATTATGATAATAATATCATACTATCCCAAAATCTGCTATTCCATTCTAAAATACCATCAGCAGCTTTATATATTCCAAAAGCTGATTGTCCTCTGCTCTTCATTCGAGGTATATGCAATACTCTCTCCCTGCTTGTCCACAAAATCAAAAATCTTCTGTGACGCAATCAATGTCTGCACCATCAGCTCATACGTTTCACTGTTATCGCATTTCAAGGTCACGCAGCCTGCAGCTTTCGCCGCTTCACTGCCAAAGACAGCGGCAAGTCGGGCTTCATCATAGCTGTCAAAATACAATTCTTCACGCACAAAATAATTGTCATTGACCGCAGTACACTGCGGAAGCTCCACCACTTTCTCAATCGAATGCGTCCTGGTGATTTCATCCGTTGTCACCAGAAAATAGTCATAATTGATGGCTGGAACAAAGCCGTCCAGTATGCTGTCCACACTGCCCGATGCATAGGAAGCATCTCCCCATGTCGGATCCAGATAATAATATTCACCGTTCACCCGCAAGAGATTCCACCCATGCCGCTCACCGTTTGTGAATCCAGTCACTAACACACACTGAATATCCGCTGCCTGCAGCATATACTGCATCGCCTTTGCATAACCCTGACAAACTGACCGTCCCTGCAGAAACACGGAACAAATATTCTGATTATTTTCTGCATCCCTATCATATTCCGTATGATTGATCAGCCATTCATACAAATATTTGACAGTACTGTACTCATCCTCATTTAACGGAACCTGCTGAAAGCACTCCGCAAGCTTCTGCGCAATCCCAAGCCTTGCCTGTTCCACCTCTGCACTTGTCATGGAATAAGTACCGCTGAACGTAATTCCTGTTACAGTATTGCCAAGTGTGTACTCTGTATACTGATATCCATCTACATAAAAAAGCTCCGGGTGGTCATTCATCACACAGGCAAACACAACATCCAGCTCAGACTTGTCCAACGTGGAAAGCGGCACTCCGTTCTTCATCCCGGTCAGCGCATCGAACATCTCGAGATAAATTTTCTGTTTCTCCCCGTCAAGATGGTGATATGCATAATAAAGCTCTGAGACTTCCCTGACGCTCTGCTCCTCCGTCAAGGTCTCCGCTTCTGTACTATTATCCTGCGGCTGTTCTGGTTCATACTCGCGTGACTCTATCGTACTTTCTTCTTCCTCAGCGCTTTTCTCTCCGCGTATAATATACTGAATATCAAAAGCCTCCTGATCTGAGCATCCCTGTGCCAAAAGCATCATACTGCCGATCAGCGCCGCCCACAACACTGTCCATTTTCTCATTTACGATTTTATACCCCTTGCGTGCTCCGACGCATACCAACCTTTATACTCCTAATGATTAATTTCTGCCAAATTCCGAGAGCACAAGCCCTTTGTTTCTGTCAACAGTCATGCCGATGCTCCACTGATTGATAAACAAGAGCAGCGGATTTCCTTTCAAATCCTGTATTTTCTTCATATCCGAAGTACCGGAAAGCTTATTCAGGTCAACCTCGTCCTTATTCTCGATCCAGCGGATATACTCATATGGAAGCGGCTCGAGATTGATTTCGACATTGTACTCATTTTCCAGACGGTATTTGAGCACATCGAACTGCAGTACGCCTACTACACCCACGATAATCTCCTCCATACCAGTGTTAAACTCCTGAAAAATCTGAATCGCGCCTTCTTGCGCAATCTGATTGACACCCTTGATAAATTGCTTCCTCTTCATCGTGTCAATCTGTCTCACCCGTGCAAAATGCTCTGGCGCAAAAGTCGGTATCCCTTCATAGCAGATGTTATTTTTCGGCGCGCAGACAGTATCTCCGATGGAAAAAATCCCCGGATCAAACACACCGATAATGTCCCCTGCATACGCCTCGTTCAGTATCTTCCGCTCGTCCGCCATGATCTGCTGTGGCTGGGAGAGGCGCATCACCTTCCCGCCCTGCACGTGTTTCACCTCCGCGCTGGCATCAAACTTTCCCGAACAGATGCGCATAAACGCCACCCTGTCGCGGTGCGCCTTATTCATATTCGCCTGTATCTTAAACACAAAAGCGGAGAAATCATTGTCGACAGGGTCGATCGTCTCTCCTTGTGATATTCTTGGAAGCGGTGTCGTTGCCATCTTCAAAAAGTTCTGCAAAAATACTTCCACACCAAAATTCGTGAGCGCTGAGCCAAAAAATACAGGCGTCAGCTTTCCCCTGCGCACTTCCTCGATATCAAACTCTGCACTCGCCCCGTCGAGAAGCTCTATCTCATCGCGCAGTGTTGTGAGCGCCTCATCACCGATATTTTCAAGCAAAAGCGCCTCATCATCCATCGGAATCACTGTCGTCTCGCCCTCTTTTGTTCCTTTCTGGGTATCAGAATAGGTGAGCACATGGTTCCCATGCCTGTCGTAGACTCCCTTAAAACGCTTTCCCGAACCAATTGGCCAGTTGACAGGGCAGGTAGCGATACCAAGCTCTTTCTCAATCTCGTCAAGAAGCTCAAACGTGTCGTTTGCATCCCTGTCCATCTTGTTGATAAAAGTAAAAATGGGAATCCCTCTCATACCGCAGACCTTGAAAAGCTTTCTTGTCTGCGCCTCAACACCCTTTGACGCGTCGATTACCATGACAGCCGAATCTGCTGCCATAAGCGTTCTGTACGTATCCTCAGAGAAGTCCTGATGCCCCGGCGTATCCAGAATATTGATACAGTAACCATCATAATTAAACTGCAAAACGGAGGACGTGACCGAGATACCTCGCTCCTTCTCAATCTCCATCCAGTCTGACACTGCATGTCTTGCAGTCGCTTTGCCCTTAACGCTTCCGGCAAGATTGATGGCTCCTCCATACAGCAAAAATTTTTCAGTCAAGGTTGTCTTACCAGCATCAGGATGCGATATAATGGCAAAAGTCCTCCTCTTGTTTATTTCCTCTGCAATTGTACTCACTGATCTATCCTCCGTCTATTATTCTCATTATTTTATATCATACATACTTTTCCCCGACACTTTCTGCTCTATGCCGAGATAGTCAAGCACTGTCGCCGCGATATCTGCAAACGTCTCCCGCGTACCGTAGTTCACCGGTTTTACTTTTTTACCATACATGATAAAAGGCGTATGCTCCCTTGTGTGGTCTGTCGTTTTCGTGTACGCCGGGTCACAGCCATGGTCAGCGGTGATTATCAGGATATCCTCCTCTCGGAGCTTTCCCATGATTTCAGGCAGCTTTTCGTCAAAATAAGCCATTGCCTTTGCATATCCGTCAACATCCCTGCGATGACCATAGAGCATATCATAATCGACAAGATTGATAAAACACAGCCCATCAAAGTCCTTGTCAAGATACTCGATCGTGCGCTCAATGCCTTCCGCGTTTCCACTTGTATACACAAACTCCGTAATGCCCTTTCCTGCAAAAATGTCGTTGATCTTTCCCACTGCGATCACGTCCCTGCCCGCCTCCTTGAGCTGGTCGAGCATCGTTGTCTGTGGCGGCAGTAACGAATAATCGTGGCGGTGCGCTGTTCTGGTATAATTCCCCGATGTACCCACAAACGGCCTCGCTATGACGCGCCCTACCCCATGTTTTCCCTGTAACATGCCTCTTGCCTTCCTGCAGTAGTCATACAGTGTCTCCAACGGCACGACTTCCTCGTGTGCCGCAATCTGGAATACGCTGTCTGCGGACGTGTACACGATCAGATCCCCCGTTTTCACATGATCGTCGCCGTAATCCTTAATCACCTCTGTACCTGAGTAGGTCTTGTTACAGAGCACACCCCTGCCAGTAAGCCTTGTAAACTCGTCAAGTACTTCCCTGGGAAATCCATTTGGATAAGTTGGCAGCGGATTTTCCGATATCAGGCCAGCGATCTCCCAATGTCCTATCGTTGTATCTTTTCCCCGTGAAGCCTCTTTCATCCTTGCAACTGCTGCAAGCGGTGTCCCTACAGTCTCCTGTTTTGCACACTTCACACCCTCAATATGAAAAAGTCCGAGCTTCTGCAGATTCGGCACATGAAAAAATGAGCTTTCGGAAACGGAGCCTATGGTATTCGTACCCTTGTCACCATAGGCTTCCGCATCCTCCATCTCACCGATTCCAAAGCTATCCAATACGATTAAAAATACTCTTTTCATATGTGCTCCTTTCCGCCAGACCACCTGTTATGACACACATAAACAAGGCAGTTCGCAATATAATACTTTAGTATACCACATTTATCCAATTAATTCCACTCATTTATTCTTCGCCAGTTATATCACCAGCTATGCTAGATGCACCAGATACCGTAATAATGATATTTTCCGGCGCTATATTTGTTTTTCTCTGTACAATATCTAAGATCTGGGCGGTCTGCGACTCTGTAAGGTTTGCTGCCTCCACCATGACATCTGCTGTATCACCGCTGATGCTTACCACAGTCTGCGTAAATCCCTTTGCCTCGAGAAGCATCTGCGCATCGGATTCCTTCTGAGCAGTCTCTGTAAGTGCGATCATGCTGCTCACAGCTTCCTTTTTCGCCTCCTCTGTGAGTTCTTCATTCTGAATGATCTCCAGAAGTGACTCCTTGTTCTGTGCCCTTGTCTGTTCCTTTAAAAGCTTTGCCCCCGCAAGGGTAGACACACCTGACGCACTCGTAAATACCGCCTCTCCTGGTATTTCCTGCTCGATCACGGTCGCACCGGACTCTTCTGCATTGACAGCAAGCGCCCCTGCCTCACCTGACACCTGCATATCTGCTGTATTATTTGCAATGGATGTGTCGATGGCACTGTCTGACACAGCGTTCATATCACTGCTCAGATAATTGTCCGTGATCGTCACATCATCTGTGTCAAGGCTTAGAATATCTGTATTATCTCCTGCCGCAGACGCGTAATCCTGGATTATTCCATCTGTATCTTCCCTAAGCGATATGGCATACATATCTTCATCAGAGATATCGTATTCCGAGATATCATATGTAAGCTCACTACTGCTTCCGTCCACAGATATAAAATCCTCTTCTCCAATCTTGGTACCGGCAAAGTTCAGATAACCTGCTACTGCTATCATGACTGCCAATGCCGTAATCATAATCTGGTTCTTTCTTAATATTTTTTTCACCAAACCATATCCTTCCTGTTGTTTCTCTTTGCTACTTCTATCATATTCATTGCCTTCTTTTCTTAGACTTAATATTTTTAACTTTTTTGTATTCATTTTATATCACCCCATCATCAAAACTTCGACTTTATTTGCCTCCACCCCGTACAGCGCCATCACAAGCCGGACAATCTGAAGCTTTACTGCCTCATTTGAAGCCCCCTTTGCGGAGATTACCACACCATCGACTGTCGGTCTTTTGGTCTGTGTGATAAAAGGCACCTCATTTCCGCTTTCATTTGTCGTATATACCGTCGTCTCCTCCTTCCGCAGCTCACTGTTCTCACCGTTGACGGAGTTGGACATCGGAACATCCTTTTCAACGATATATTCCTGCGAATTTTTCATATAGATCAGCACTTTTACCTCGCCCACACCTGCCACACTGGACAAAAAATCTTCCAGCTCTCTTTCCAGCCCTTTCCTGTATTCGTCTGGGAAAGTCTCACTTTTTTCACTCTCACCCGCTGCCACACTCCCCACAGAAGTTGTATTCTCGGTCTTTTTTTGGTTTTTCCTTGATATATAGCTGCTGCCGCTATTCCCTGTCGGCAGCAGAATGACAAAGATCAATATCCCGCTCAGAAAAATAATGAGCATGGTCTCCTTTGTCGGTCGTCCCTTCCCCCCAGTTCCTCCGCTAATGATCATTTGAATCCTGTCCCGAATCTTTTTTGGCATTCTCTACACCTCCAATCCTGCTGTCATATTCCTCGTGTGCTTCGCCTATGATTTTTTCTTTCCAGAGCTGTTCATAGTATGCCGCCCCGTCATAAATCTGGCTGGTCTCCGTCATCTCCCGCCACTCCTTTTCCCACCGCAAATACAGCTGGTCTGCCTCAGAAAAGCTGTTCTCAACCTGCCCCACAAAAGAGAAAATCACATTGCAGCAGATGCACATTGTCAGCAGATAGGAAAATAATTTCAGATATTTCTGATAAACACTTCCCTCCGTAAGCTGGATCAGGCATTGAAAACAGATCACGGTATACACAAGACGCCTTACCTCCGCCGCTAAATTCTCCATACTCCCTCCGATTTTATTTAACTGGTAGCATTCGTAACTGCCGCTATTGTCACAAAAAACAATGTCGTAACTGTGATCAATATCCGAAGGAGCATAAAACCTGCCTCCGAGATATACTCTACACACTTCATCATCTGGCGCTCGCCGCAGATGCTTCCCAGTGCACCGCTCACCTTGATGATCAGAAGAATCATAAATGCCTTAATAACAGGAGCCAGTATCAGCAGAACCAGGACCACCAGTATCAACACACCAAGACTGTTTTTTATCGCAATCGCCGATGCCAGTGTCACGCTTGACACCGACTCCACAATGTCCCCGATTCCAGGAATCGCGCCCGCTGTCTTCTGAATCACTGCATTGTTCGTCTTATCAACCACTGGAGTGATGATCACCTGCAGAATCCCACTCCCTGACATCACAACAACCATCATTTTCAGCCCCCACTGCATTCCCTTTTTGATGAGTTCCATCAGTCCTTTAAAACGCTCCTCACCCCAGATGCTTTCCACCACACCAAGCATCACATATCCCTCGACTACTGTCGTCAGGGAAGACGCCACGATTCCTTCTATGAGACATAAAAAACCCAAAAGCATCTTATAAAAGATCAGTGCCGTGAGTCCGGAACCCGCCGCCGCAATGCAGATCATATATGCGGGGATCATCAATTTCAGAAACTCGAGCATTTGCACCATTGTCTCCTCGACAATCCCGAGTACTTCATGAAACGCGTCGATCAACACCACCAACTGGCATAAGATAAAAAAGGTTTTTGCCGCTTTTGCTGCGCCCTCATTTTTGAGTGCCGACATCAGATTGCTCACCATTGCCACCAGAATAAATAAGATCAATACCGTGATGAACAGCCTCTTCCAGTCATCAAAAACCCCTGTTACCGATTCTCTGATATATCTCCAGAACAGCCCCGGATCCAGCGCCCAGTTCCCCTTCAACACATCTTCTATAAAATCCATAGAGTCTGTATTCCTTCCCGGCAGCAAATCTTTTAACAGATTATCCAATACACTCAGATCCGGAAGAATATCAATCTCCTGCCATAAATTAATCTCCTGACTCATCGCATCATTCCTTCCAGCATGTCTATCATGATCCGTATGATCGGAAAACCTGCCACCATGATCGCAACTTTTCCAAAAAGTTCTATGTGGTTGCTGAGTGCCGAATACCCAGAGTCTTTACACAAATTTGACGCAAAATCACACACATATGTGATGCCTATGATTTTTAAGAGTAATGACACATAAGCGATATTCCCGCCCAATGCCGACTCCCACTCTTCCAGCTCCTCCACCGCGTTTCCCAGCACTGCAAGGATTCTGACCGCGATAAAAAAGCTCACAAGGATTATGATCAATGTCGCAAACTCCGGCTTGTCTTTCTTGATGACAAGCGCCGCAAAAAGACCTGCTATGGCAAGCACACAAATCTGAATCATACAATGCCTCCGTCAACACCAAATCACAAAGCAAACAAATCCTGTATCATTTCAAACAGCTGATATATGTAAGGAACAATCCATGAGAGCACCAGAATCAGTCCTGCAAGGCTAATTAGGAACGCGTGTTCTTCTCTGCCGCTGTGTTTCAATACCTGCCCCAATATCGTGATCAATATGCCAACTGCCGCTATCTTAAATATCAGACTGACTTCCATTTTCATCCCCATTTCATGACTATGTAGTGCCTTTATAGTCTATTATTTTTACAAAAATAAAATAATGCACAGAATCCCGGTCAGTGTGCTAAGTGCCTTGATCAGCCT
The DNA here is from genome assembly GCA_947175175.1 of uncultured Lachnospiraceae bacterium. Classification (GTDB taxonomy): domain Bacteria; phylum Bacillota; class Clostridia; order Lachnospirales; family Lachnospiraceae; genus COE1. The sequence continues at coordinate 4,880 of CAMWLV010000018.1, read as the reverse complement.
GCTATTCTCGTTCTTTCTCACTGTAAGCCTGTCTATCTCACTGTCCAGCTCCAGTTCAAACAACCGGAGTGCCTCCACCTGTAGCTGCTCACCTTCGTACTCAAAACAATTCCCCATTTTTGCCAGATATTCTAATCCGGTCTGCGAAAAATCCACCCCATTTTTTCTGGCATGGATTGCCTCATTCCATATGTTGATCAGGGAATTTCCGTTTCGCTCCTTCATGCTCCGGGAGACATCACTCAGAAAAAGATCATACGGCGATTCCGCCTTGCACGCTATGAGATCAAAGATTTCTTCCATTGGTCTGTGCAGATATGTAATCTCTCCTGAAATATACAGAAGTATCTGTTTCTGCTGTCTCAAATGCTGGATATCACTGTTCATCTCACCACAGAGCGACCAGCCAAATCCAAGCGCTCCTGTCATCACGCAGGCACCTGCAACAAGTTTCTGCCACATAATCTGTTCCCCTCCCTGTCATAAACTTCAAAATACCTTTCCATCTTCGCATCTATGGATAATACGACAAACCGGTCGATTAAACCTAAATGAAGAATTTGCTCCATCTCTGCCTTGTGCCGGATATCCTCGATAGAGTTTCCATGTACCGTTGCCAGTATGCTGCAGCCGCTCACTCCTGCATGCAGGATTGCTTCTGCATCCGCACTTTTTCCAATCTCATCAATGGCGATCACCCGCGGTGCAAACGTTCTCACCAGTATGGAAATCCCCTGCTGCTTATCCCCGCCCGTAACAATATCTGTCCGTTCCCCACAGTCGAGCATGGCACTTCCCCTGTATGCCCCTGCAATCTCGCCTCTCTCATCAATCACACCCACATTACATCCTCTGTAACCGTCACTCCCGCTCGACATCAGGCGTATCGTATCCCTCAGCAGTGTTGTCTTACCAACTCCCGGCGGCGAGATGATCAGGGTATTCAATGGTTCCCCTTCCTTTGTATTGTGATAAAGATACCTGATCATTTTTTTTGCGATCCCCTTATGCTCGTGCGCCAGCCTGATATTCATATAGCGGATATATTTGGCAATGAATCTGCCGTTCCCCGCAGTCGTAAGCTCCCCCGTGATACCGATGCGATGTCCCCCCTCAACCACAATGTAACCCTGCTTTCGCTCCTCCTCATAGGCATACACCGAATCATGGCACAGATAGCGGAATATTTCTTCCATCTCCCGCTCACCATATATCATAGGAAGCCTGTGCTCGCGGTCTGACAATACCCGAACCGCCTGATTGACACGCAGCCTGATTTCCTGTACCTGATCAAAACACACTCCGCTTCTCTCCCAGCCGACTCTAAGCCCCTGCGGGAAAAACTGCAGAATCCGGTTATCCGCTGCCATCTGATCTCCCCCTTTTGCGCCCGTGCCCTGCTCCATACATTTTGTCCATACCTCAATATATGTCCCAGAATCTAAAATATGAGTATTTGTCTCATATAAAAAATTTTTCTTTTCCTTGCAGTTTTTATCAACAAATTGAAGTATATAATTAATTTTTTTATCACAATCTGTTGAAAACGTTTTCTGTATCGTGTAAACTATTTAGAAAAAGGAAATTATTAAAAGTGAGTATATTAAATTATGGTAACAATTAAAGATATTGCAACCCGTCTGGGCATTGCTCCCAGTACTGTATCCAAGGGATTAAACGACGCCAACGATATCAGTCCAGAATTAAAAAAGCTGGTGTTGGACACCGCAATTGAAATGGGTTATGTCACCAAGCGTATGAAAAAAGAGACAAGAAAGCGTCTTTGTGTCTTTGTCGAGAATATGCATTACGAAAAGCCAGGGGACTTTGGCTTTGATATCATACTCGGCTTCAAGCAGGCAGCAGTGCGTGACAACTGGGAGATCACGGTCACCCCTATTACCCCGCTGCTGCAGATGCATGATCCCTATGACAGATATATGGTCAAAAACAGTTTTCACGGCGGATTTCTGGTTGGTTTTGCGCTGAAAGATCCGTGGATGACACAGCTGGAAACCACTACAATTCCGACAGTGCTCTTCGACAATTATATCAAAAAGAATCCAAACATCGCCTATGTCGGCACGGACAGCTTTGAAGGAATCGACCTTGCCATCGACCACTTGACCGCACTTGGTCATACAAAGATCGCACTTCTAAATGGTTCGCCGGACTCCATGGTGACAGTCAACAGATACGACGCCTATGCCAGCAGTATGCAGAGCCATAAACTGGAAATTGACGAAAATCTGGTGGCATATGGCTATTATGTAGAGGAAAGTGCAAAATACCATCTTCCAACTTTAATAGAAAATGGTGCTACTGCTATTTTATGCGGCAACGACCTCCTGGCTGTCGGTGTGCTCAGGGAGTGTGAACGGCTTCATATCAAAGTCCCACAGGAATTGAGTGTTGTCGGCTTCGACAACCTCCCGATTGCGTCAGAAATCTCGCCAGCGCTGACTACCATCAACCAGGACCGAATCGATCTTGGCAGAAATTCCTATGCTGCACTTTACTGGTTGATCGCAAAAGTCCCAATATCCAGATCCATGCTGCGGCCGCGCCTGATTGTGCGTGAATCAACTGCCATTCCAGCCCCTGCTGCAGCAAAAAACAAGTAGGAAAAACCCACATTTTTCCTACTTGTTTTTACTTTCTTAAAATTCAAACTTATTAAATATATCAAAACAATCAAATGTCGCAAAATAATCCTTTGGTGTCTCCGCACGTCTGATGAGCTGCACACTTCCGTCTTCTTTCAATAAAAGCTCTGCGGATTTTAATTTGCCATTGTAGTTATATCCCATGGAAAATCCATGCGCACCAGCATCATGAATGGCAAGATAATCACCCATGTCAATCTTTGGCAGCATTCTGTCCACTGCAAATTTGTCATTGTTCTCGCACAGGGAACCTGTTATATCATACTTGTGATCACACGCCTCATTCTCTTTTCCAAGAACTGTAATATGATGGTATGCTCCATACATGGCAGGTCTCATCAGATTTACTGCACAGGCGTCAACGCCAATGTACTCCTTATGGGTATGTTTTTCATGGATTGCCTTCACGACAAGGTGTCCATATGGTCCCATCATGAAACGTCCAAGCTCTGTATAGATTGCCACATCTCCCATTCCAGCCGGCACAAGCACTTCCTCATATACTTTCCGCACACTCTCGCCGATTATCCTGATATCGTTCGGCTCTTGTTCCGGTCTGTATGGAATTCCAATACCGCCAGATAAATTGATGAATTTAATGTCTGCTCCTGTCTCGTTTTTCAGCTTTACAGCAACCTCAAACAAAGTTTTAGCAAGCGTGGGATAATACTCATTTGTGACGGTATTGCTCGCCAAAAATGCGTGGATGCCGAAGTTCTTAACTCCTTTTTCTTTTAAAATCCGAAAGCCCTCAAAAAGCTGCTCTGTCGTGAATCCATATTTCGCATCCCCTGGGTTATCCATGATATCTGTCGTAATCTGAAAGAGTCCGCCTGGGTTGTAACGACAGGATATCGTCTCGGGCAGTTTCCCAATGGTCTTTTCCAGAAAATCAATATGTGTGATATCATCTAAATTGATCGTAGCGCCAATCTTTGCAGCGTATTCAAACTCCTCTGCCGGTGTGTCATTGGAAGAGAACATAATATCCTTTCCCTCCATGCCCATCGCACTGCTCAACATAAGCTCTGTGAGGGACGAGCAGTCACAGCCACAACCATATTCACGAAGTATATTGATCAAAAAAGGATTTGGCGTTGCCTTCACGGCAAAATACTCCTTGAACCCTTTATTCCATGAAAAAGCCTCTTTCATAGTCTGTGCGTTCTCCCTGATTCCCTTTTCATCATAGATGTGAAACGGCGTGGGATAAGTCTTTACGATCTCCTCAATCTGCTCTTTGGTTACAAATGCTTTTTTATTCATTTTTCATTGTCTCCTTTAGTTAATTGAATTAGTTTTATCTCATTTCTAAGTGAATCCTTAAAAACATTTACAAAATTCTTCTGACCACAATACAGGCAGCTGTCCGTTGTGTTCCCAGTCATCTCACCTGTGAGGACATAGCTGGAATCCACAATCAACCGCAGCTGTCTGTCCCTTTTGTCTGTCTCATATATAATACTGCCTCTAATCTCTGTAGATGGCAGATCACTTACCAGAAGTACTACTTTTTTCCCATCTGCGGCAAGCTGCTCGAGATGATGTCGAAACTGCTCCAGGTATTCTGTTGGCATGGACAGATAAACCCGATACTCAACATGTTCCAGCATATTGTATATCTTATCCATAATATGCCTGTGACTGCTGATGGTGATATACCCCTCGGAATTGTCCCCGATCTGTGGAATCTGCGCCGCAAGCTCCTGCTTCAACGTTGTCAGTCGACGAATCCTGTTCTCACAGAAATCTTCTATCACTACTGCTGTGTACTTGTTCGTCTCACCCTCCAATAAATATGCAGCGCCCTTCTCCACGAGACTGGCAAGCGCGCTGTATACATTAGAGCGCGATATTCCTGTGATTTTAGACACCTCATAGCCTGATAAGTCTTTATTTCGCAACAAGCACAGATAGATATTTGCCTCTTGTCTGGTCAAACCAAACTGTACCAGCTTTTCTGTCAAAACTCCCAATACAGTATTATCCATGTGTCACATCACCCATTTCTATACAAAACATTTTGTCATTTCTCTTGGTTCGGTTAGGAACTGTTCAGAAATAACATGTACAACTTGCGCAGGATATTTATTCGAGGGTACAGGTCAAAAAACGTAGGCGTAGCGGGCTACGGCGAGGCTTTTTGACCTGTGCAATCGGAGAAATAGACAAGTCGAGGTGTACATGTTATTCTTGAACAGTTCCTTACATCTG
>CAMWLV010000017.1 GCA_947175175.1 uncultured Lachnospiraceae bacterium | reverse complement strand
TCTTGCATGAAGATTTTATTACACAGGACGAGATAGATACCCGTCTGACAGGCGGCAGCAATTTTCATCATGGGCAGTTTCGTATCTATGAGTATTTCATGGAAGGGCATGATAAGAAAGAAAATATTGCCTTCCTTAAAAATGAATATGGTACAGGCGGAAGTTCTCCAGCTTTAATAGGTTCAGACCGGAGCGATGACTGGCATGATGCAAAAGGAATCAAGTTAGAGAAAGGCAGAATAGGCGATCCTTATGCAAAGGTACTTTTAAAATGGAATGTGGTGGAAAAGCGTATCAGGGAGCTTGTAAAAGAGGATAAATACCTTACACCGGAGGGCAAGGAAGCCTATGCACAGTATAAAAAAGAGCAGGCAGAGGAAGCCATGCGCAGGGAACAGGAAAAACTGGAGCATGGTGTCAGGATTGAGTGCAAAGAAGCGATAGAGAAGGCGATTGCGGAGAAGTTTGACGGTTATACGCTTCCAAGAGATACCGTAGAGGGTGTCATAAAGCAGTTTGGAAAGGAACGTGTTGAGAATGTCCTTGCCAACACAATCATGCATTTATCCCATGACGGGCGCTTTTCTCCAAATAACAAAGAATGGGCAAAAACACTTGTACCCGATGCGGACTGGCAGACAAGGGATTATATCGTCACTTCCCACCCGGCTGTGCTGGACGGGTTTACCAATCAGGCAAGGCGTTACATAGAGCGTGACAGAGAACCGGATAAGGCGGATATACCGGAACCGGAAAAAGAAACTTCTGGACAAAATGTCCAAAAGTCTGAGCCGGAAAATAACATAAGCGACAGTGACAGGGCGCTTATGGAAAGGCTTGCGGAAATGTCCGTCGTGGTAAAAATCTGCGGTGCGCTGTCCATGCAGGATGTGGTCGGCTGGAATGAGGACACCGGGGAGGTTGCCATTCAGACCGATGAAAGGCGGTTAGAGGGGAAGGCAGTTTATGACGCTTTATTTTTGGAAGCTGCCGATTATGTCCTCATGCAGTCAATCAGTGGGAATACGGAAAAAGCAGTAGAAATGGATCGTCTGCTGAAAGAAGCACAAAGTTATGCGGCACGTTATGACGAACCCGAACAGCAGAGGGAAGAAAATGCTGTGGAGGAAGTTTCCGACGCATAACAGGAAGAAAAAACTTTTGGACATGAACCTGCTATAATAGGACTAAATTAAGAGAAGCCCAGCAAAATCAAGGGTTTGCACTGATTTAGTCCTATTTTTTATAAGCCCATTTAGGTCAAGATTCGGACAGCGCTGATCAAAATCGAAAACCTACATCAAAGAAGTCAGATAACGGTCAATTACTGATATGGCCATTCCATGAATTTTATGAAAAGCGAGGTGAAACAGAAAATTTACATTTAGGCAGGACTAAATTAGCTCTTATGACGGATGTATCCGTCGATGTATTGCTGATCTGGTCCTGTTCTTTATTTTAGGAGGGATTACAGATGGATTTTACAAAGAGGGAGCTGATTGAGTTCTTTGACAGTCTGACAGAATTAGCCAGCGAAGAAAACAGAAAGGAGGCAGAATTTCAGATACAGGAAAGGAACCGGGGTGGGAGAAGATGAGAACAGTTACGCAGGCCGCAGCAGCCAGAATTAACATTACGATACAGAAACCAAAGAATCATGAAAACCTGGACACTTTTGAAGTAAAGCTGCAAAAAGATATACAGGAATGTATGCGGTGCAGGTATTTTTATGGTAGCAGCAGACAGTGTCTTGCAGAGGAATGTGTAAAGAAGATACAGCAGACAAAGCCGGAAAGGGACAGCCAATGTTCGCGCTGCCCGTACAGGCAGTCTGAAAGCTACTGCTTCCCCTGCATGAAAAAGATACTCGGAGGATTTAAGGAGGAGAAAAAGAATGGATAAGCATATTGAAGTGATTGGCATTGACCATGGCTGGTCTAACATGAAAACAGTGAGCAGGGTATTTACGACAGGAGTGAAGGAGATCACAACGGAGCCGGCATTTTACGACAATGTTGTGGAATGGGGCGGAATTTACCACAAGGTTGGTGGAAAACGTCTTGAAGTAAGGGATACAAAGGTGGAGAATGACAACTTTTATATCCTCACGCTTGCGTCAGTGGCAAAGGAGCTTGGCAGGCGCGGAATGAGGAACTGCAACGTCCTTTTATCGGTCGGACTTCCGCTCACAAGGTTTGGTGCGGAAAAACAGGATTTCATTAAATACCTTGCAAGGGAAAAAGAGGTTTCCTTTCGGTTTGAGCGGGAGAAATACCGTATCAGGATAGCGAGGGTGTCCGTATTCCCCCAATGTTATGCAGCAGTGGCAGACCGAATCAGGACACTGCCGGAGCGAGCGGTCATTGTTGATATCGGGAGCTGGACCATAGACATCATGCCTGTTTACCAGTGTTATCCTGATGAACCGGAGTGCACCACGATCCCGCAGGGACTGATCCGCTGCATGAGGGAGATCAATGAGGAGTGTGTGAGGCAGATCGGGCAGGAGCTTGACGAGGATATCATACAGGAGGTCATGGCAGGCGGAAAGGGAAAACTTCCGCAGCAGTACATGGAGATCATAGAAGGATGCCTTGGGAGATTTGCGGAGAAGGTTTTTAACATGCTAAAAGAACACGGCTACAATCTCGACGTTACACCGATCATCTTTGTCGGGGGTGGTGCAACGGTGATGAAGCTTTTCGGGAATGTCAGCGGTGCAAACATACAGTATCTCGAAGACGTGAAGGCAAATGCCAAAGGGTATGAATACCTTGGGAGGGCTTATCTTTCGGCAAACAGGAAGGCACTGGAGGCAGCGGTAGGATAATGGTAAAACAGAATGTCATCAAACACTGCCTGCGCCTGAACATGCAGAATGAACAGCACAAGAGGATACAGAAGGTACTCGAAGGACTGAACAAGGATATCCATAAATCCGAGAACCAGTTCATTATCAAGGCAATTGATTTTTATATAAGGAGCTTTGAAGAGGACGATATAGCGGAAAAACAGCATCGGAACAGAAAGCCGGAATATGTCACGGTGGAAGCTATTGAAGGTATCCGAAAAGAGCTGGAAAGCAGCATGAAGGACGAGCTGATAAGACTGCTGGGAACGGCCATTACGGGTGGGCTCACAGTCAGGGCAGCTGACAGCAGTAATAAACGCATACAGGAAGAGACAGAGGAAAACAATCCGTATGCAGCGGAGGCAGCAAACCGATGGGGATAAGGAGAATATGCGGCAATGGCAGGCAGTATTTTAAGAAAAGCAGGTGTGGTGCTGCTCACCATATTAAAGATATTTTTACAGGTTATTTTGTTCCTGTTTAAATTGATAATGACAGCAGCTAAGGCAGCGCTGGTACTGTTTACACTTGTGTTAAGGATATTTCTGGTAATGATGGGGGTATCCACCAGGGAATAGAAAACACTGGGACAAAGAGATAAAGATAGCAGGCTGGTAAAAAGTCTGTTATTTTTATGCCACAATAAAATATCCTGTCAGATACATTCAGTGTATAACCAGTCAGGGAGGAGCAGATGATTGAAAAATAATAACAGATCCAGGGGAGGCAGCCATACAAAAGGAAGCCTCTTTTTTTACGCCCGCCCACCACCGGATACAGGCTGTGTATCCAGAGAAATGAGAATATCAGCCAGGCAGCTATGAAGGCTGAATAAAAACAAGAAATAAGAAGGAGACAAACATGGGAAATCAATTTAATACAGGATATCTAAAAAAGCATAAGATGGCCGTTATCGCCGTTTCTGTTTTAATTGTTGTATTGTTTACAGTACTGATCGTGGCGCGGTCCAATAAGGTAAAACAGAATGGGCAGCAGGCAGCCATAGCGGAGCAGGAGACAGATGTTTTAGAGCAGGAGCAGTCAGAACAGACAGCTGCTGCTGAACAGGCTGTTTCAGGGCAGGAGCAGTCAGAACCGGCATCAGATACAGAACAGCTTGAAGCAGAGAAAGAGCAGCTTGAAGATATGGATGAATATCTTGACAGGGCAGACCAGACGATCGTGGAGAACCAGGAAAGCCTTGCAAGGGCGGGACTCATGCAGGCAGAGACACAGCAGACACTATCTGATCTTTCAGAAAGACTTTCAGTATTGGAGGACAGCATGTTATGCGTAGAGAATCTTGTTGACAGACATGCTGAAAACCTTGCAGGCCAGAACGGCGAGATTGCAGGAGCCATTTCGGAGCTTTCCAAGGACGGACAGGAGACCATTTCACAAATCAGATCCCTCAGTTCTTCGGTATTGTCCTTACTGTCTGACCTAAAGACATCAGGGGCAGAGAACTTTGCATCCGCATCGGAAAGACTGTCAGTACTGCAGGACGCACTGTTACGGGCAGAAAAAAATACAAAGGAATACCATGACAGCCTTACGAAAGCAATAAACCTCCTGCAGCAGGAAAATGGGGAGGAACATAAGGAGCTGGTACAGGCCCTTGACACTGTACGCAGAAATGCTGCAGATACGCTTGAAAAAGGATTTTCAGGGATACTGTCACAGATGGAACAGGAATATGGCAGTTTAATGGAGAAGCTGGGAACCCTCCATGACCAGATCACAGGGACAAGGAAGGATATCCTGGAGCTTTTGAAATTTATTGAAACGTCTAATGTGGAAAGACAGGACGAGATAAGGAAGTCTTTTGTAAATGTCATGGTTTCGATCGAGCAGATCCGGGCGGATTACGCAGATGCGCGCCAGGAGATCAGTGACCTCATCAAAGAGCTTGGTGCGGCGCAGAGTGCAGACCACGCAGAAACGCTTGCAGTGCTTTCGGCAATGGAGGACAGCATGACAGAAAGCTCCCTGAAGAACCTGGAAAATATCACGGCCTCCATGCAGGGCATGGCAGATGATCTTTCTGTTTCAATGAGCGGCATGCAGGGTGAGATGTCACAGGGCTTTTCGGGTATCAACAGTGAGATGTCACGGCTTTTCTCGGAATATAACAATTATATGATGGAGCGTTTTTACTTCCTGGAGAACCAGCTTTTGACTAATGGACAGGACAGTGCAGCGCTGACAAACAGCATGAGGGAGGAGACGGCACAGGATTTCCTCGAGTTGGAAAACAGGCTGGAAGGGATGTTTGAACGTCTTATTGAGAGTGTTGATGAGTACAACAGGACAATCACAGACATGGCAGGCAGTCATGACATAGAGAAAAAGCTGGATATTTTACAACAGGAGCTTGAGCAGGTTTTTCAGAGTGTGAGTGATGGCAAGAGTAAACTGGCATCCGCATTGCTCACAAAGGGAGTTTCCATCAGTAAGGATGCAGCCTTCGACGAGATTTACCGTGCGATATTAAATATCAGGCAGGAGAAGGGGGACAGCGGGGAGGAAGAAGGTACAGTAACGGAAACTAAAAATTCTGAACCGCAAAAAGATACAGAAAAGGTATCATATCCTGATCCTGAACCAGAAGTTATGGAAGAGTGTACCGAGACAATAGAGGGCGGTACAGAAGAGTGTACTGAGATAATGATAGAAGAGTCTGGGCAGGAGAGTACAGAGACAGACGGTTCCAGCCAGGAATAAGATGCCCCGCAAGACTTTGGGCAGAAGCAATAAATATTTAAATGATTAAAATGGCAGGCAGCAGCGGCAGGATATATAGCTGCCGCACTGTTTCCAGAAAGGAATTAAATGAACAATGATGGATTATGAGATGTTTAAGGAGCTTGTGGCGGAACAGTTTTTAGATTACCTTCCTGAAGAGTTCAGGGATTTTGGCATAAGACTGGATACCGTCCGTAAAACGAACGAGACACTTGACGGACTGGATGTGGTTCCGCCTGCGGACAGGGCAGGGGAGGTATTTCCCACAGTTTATGTGGATCATATGTATGATGATTATGTCCTGGGGGGAAGTTTTCAGCAGGCAGTAGAGACTGCGGCGGAAATCTGGATGGAGGCATATAGGAACGTGCCAGAGGAATGCAGGCAATTAAGTCTTTCTGATGCCAGTGGCAGGATCATGATGGAGCTTGTCAACACGGAGCAGAACCGGGAGATGCTCGCAGGGGTGCCGCACAGGGAGTTCCACGCCCTTTCCATTATATACCGCCTTGTTTCAGGGAGCGACAGCACGTCAGTATTTTCGGCGGTGGTCAGCAGCGGACTTGCAGACATGATGGGAATGAACGAACAGCAGCTGTATGAGGCGGCATTTGTAAATACAAAGGAAATGTTCCCTACGGAAGTAAAAACCATGACAGAGGTCATGCGTGAAGTGTTCAGGTCAGAAGGAAAGCCGGAACAGCTTGCAAACCTGATGATCGGTGATCCGGCGCCCGAAGAGACATTGTACGTCATCACAAATGAAAGGAGGACTTTCGGTGCATCGTCCATGCTGTATGAGGACAGACTCCATGAACTGGCGGAAAGCATCGGTACGGATCTGTATATACTTCCCTCATCAATCCACGAAGTAATCGCGGTTTCTACTTCAATGGGCAGTGCAGAAGAGATGGCGCGCATGGTCTGTGAAGTCAACACGGAACATGTCAGTCCAAAAGAGCGTCTTTCTGACCAGGTCTACCATTATGACAGGGAACTGCGGCAGATAACGCCCGCATCAGCTGCATTGGACAGGCAGCCTGTAAAACCGCAGGTAAAATGTGGGGCGGCACACTCAAGATAGGAGCGTGGCATGGGAAAAGAAACAGAGATAACAGTGGATACGCTGGAAGATATCAGAAAGCTGATACAGTCACAGGAGGGTGAATTTATCATCCGCGTTGAATTTGGAGAGGGGGACGGCGGTGATGGAAGAAAAGGACAGCCTTGAAGTGGTATCCATACGTCTGGTGAGGGATGCGCCGATCATGTCGGACTATAAGCTCGGATGTCCTGATGACGCCGTTGCACTGGTGGGTGATGTTCTTAAGGATCTTGACAGGGAGGTTGTCTGTGTCATCAACCTCAAATCAGACGGGACGCCGATCAACTGCAATTTTGCAGGCATGGGAGCCGTGAACCAGAGCCTTTTATGTCCGAGGGAGCTTTTTAAGAGCAGCATCCTTTCCAATGCGGCGTATATGGTCATGGTCCATAACCACCCCAGCAGTTCCCTTATCCCGTCAAAGGCGGACATCAACATGACAGGGCACATGATAGACCTGTGCGACCTGATGGGGATCCCGTTAGCGGATCATGTGATCGTCGGAGGTGACAACAGCCAGTATTTCAGTTTCCTCCAGAAAGGACTGATGAGGAATCCGCACTATGAGATATATACGGATTACAACAGCTTACAGTTTACAGCAGGGCCGGATGGTAAAAATCCCATTGGTTCGGATACGGATTACGGTAGTAAAAAAGCAGGAATGCCAATGATTGCGGAAAGGGGCGGGAGACATGGAGCAAGGTAGGTTTACCATGGAGGAACTTCAGACTGCAAAGGATACAGACCTGTGCGATGTTGCGGAAAAGCTTGGATATACCGTAAAACGCATCGGACATTTCCATACACTGAAAGAGATGGATTCACTGCGCATCTATAACCGCAGGAGCTGGTTTCGGTGGTCAAGGGAGCATGACAGCAGCGGGCGTGGCGGATCACAGATTGATTTTTTAAAGGTATTTGCAGGAATGGGCACAAGGGAGGCTGTATTCTGGCTGCTCGATTTTGCAGGGTACAGCAGGGATGCGCCGGATGTGAGGAGACCAGAATTAAGGCATCAGGTGCAGAAGCCGCATGATGCCGGAAAAAAAGAATTTGTACTTCCCATGCCGGCAGGTGACAACAGCCATCTGTATGATTACCTAAAGCATGAGCGGGGGATCAGCAGGGAGGTCATTGATTTCTTCTTAAATGCAGGATTGATCTATGAGGCTGCAGGCTTCCATAACATAGTTTTCAAAGGAAATGACAGAAACGGCATTACCAGGTCGGCAGGCATGAGGGGGATATATGACAGGAATGGGAAAGCCTTCAAGTGTGATGTGGCAGGCGGGGACAAGAATTACGGTTTTAATGTTTTCCGTGAGGGGAGCAGCGAAGTCGTCGTTTTTGAGGCAGCGATTGATGCAATGAGCTATATGGACATTTCCAGGGACTATGAAAGCAGCCTTGTCGCACTGGGAATGCTGTGGGACGCGCCGCTTGCAACATTCCTGTCGGAGCACCCGCAGATACAGTGCATCACATTCTGCCTTGACAATGACAGTCCAGGGAGGAAAGCATCGGATTCCCTCATGGAGAAATATTACGGACTGGGATTTGATGTAGGAGAAAAGCTGCCGCCAAAGCAGTACAAGGATTACAACGAATGGCTGCAGGCAGTGAGAAAATCGGCACCCTTGAATTGTGATGTGAAAGCGGATAGGAAAACGATACCCATGGATTGTGAAATAAAAACAGGGAAAACACAATCCGCGGGAAGATGCCGTTAAAAAGTAACGGCATTTTTCAGAAGTGCTGTCAGAAAGAGTTGGCTTTTTCCAAAAATGCAGTCAGAAAGTGGCGGCACGTGGGGAAATTTTTTCTGCAGGTGGTTTTTTCAGGCAAAAAGAGGCGGCAGAAAGTAACGGCATTTTTCAAGGATGCAGTCAGAAAATGACAGTCTTTTCCAAAAGTGCAGTCAGAAAGTGGCGGCATATGGATAACAAAGGGGTTTTAGGGGATTTTTCCCCTAACCAGGGGCATGAGCCGTCGCTCATGCGTATCTGGCAAATTCCCCGGAATTTGAGCTGACAGCATACTTACTGAATGAAAAAGTGACGGTTAAAGGAGGTGTTACGAATAGGAAAAGACAGGGAGATGGAAACAGGAATGAGAGCAGTACAGGACGGCAGCGGACTTGCAGCACTTGTGGCAGATGCATTTGCGATGACAGATGAGGAGGCAGGGATTGTCCTTGGATATGTGGAGGGACATGGGTATGCGCTTGCAGCGAAAGATGGCAGTCTCTACCGTGGTGATGTATGCGGACAGCCGGAGGATATCAGCTGGGAGGAATACGACATAGAGGATGCTATTGATGATGCCTATGAATGGAATTTTGCAATGATGCAGGATTCAGAAAGGCTGATGGAGAAGCTGGAGTCTCCTGAAGATTACCAGGTGGCCTCCGAAAGTTATAAGGAGCTTTGTTCTGATGAAAAGATACTGGACGGCCTGTTTGACCGCACGAGATATGGGAAAGAGCTCGAAGAGATGGCAGTGAGGATTGCAGGCGCGATTATCAGCAGTCTTGGTGAGGGGAAAGATATTGACAGCGCGGTCGGACAGTTGAAGGAGGGGCTTGCAGGAATGCGGGAAGATACTGTAAAAAAAGAGGCAGGAACCAGAAAAGGGAGGTGCAGGTAAATGGCCGACAGCATCCATTGTGTGAAAAAGACACTCCGGCTCATGCCAATGGAGGCAGAGGAATTATCGAAAAAAGCAAAAGAGGCAGGGCTGTGTGAGGCAGATTATATGAGGCTTCTGATCACACAGAAGCCTCATGACTACCCGGAGATACGTATCCTATTAAAAGAGCTTATCAATGAGGTTAACGCCATCGGGAATAATATCAACCAGATCACAAGAAATTACAACTCAAAGCTGTACAGGATTGAGGACAGAGAGCTTTTAACAGCATACATGAAAAAGTTGAACCTACTGGTAAAGGAAGCAGTTTCACAAATAAACGACTTACCATAAGAGGCTTCTGGTATCGTACAGAAGCAGGCAATACATAATTAATGTTTCTTTAAATAAACAGCATTTGCTTTCAGGCACTTAACAACGATTTTTGCACAAAATGGCAAAATTTTGGTTTCGGTTTATCCAGGTTAGGGAGGTGGTTAAAAGTTTGGCGATTAGTAAGATACTCACCATCGGTGACTGCGGGGAAGGGTATTCAGGAAAGCATTTAAGGCAGGCGCTCGATTATATCACTGTCCCCAAAAAGACCGGGGACGGAAAATGGGTGGGCGCCTTAAACTGCCAGAAGGAAGATGTCTACAGCCAGATGCGTCAGACAAAGGCGGCATTTGGAAAGACGGACAAACGGCAGGGCTACCACATGATCATATCCTTTGTGGAAGGTGAAGTGGATGCGGCGACAGCATTTGAGATCATTGGAAGGTTTGCAGGGGAATATCTTGGAAAAGATTATGAAGCACTGTACGCGGTCCACGACAATACGGACCATATTCACGGTCATGTGATATTTAACAGTGTCAGTTTCCGTGATGGAAAAAAATACCGTTATGAGAAGGGGGACTGGGCGGAGAGTATACAGCCCATGGTAAACCGTCTCTGTAAGGAGTACGGACTGTCCACGATCGAAATATCACCGGACAGCACAAAAGCACCTGAAAAATATAAGGAATGGAATGATACAAAAAACGGGAGATCCATTTGGAAGGACATGATCCGGCGTGATATTGATGCCTGTGTTCTCCAGTCGCCGACGTATGAATCTTTTTTATCCATGCTGTTGGGGATGGGATATGCAGTTAAAAATGCATATGAAAGCGACGGAAAATATCTTGCTGTCAGACCAATGGGAATGGCACGTTTTAAACGCTGCCAAGGTCTTGGACCTGATTATACGAGGGATCGCATCCGTGAGAGAATCCTTACGGAAAACCTGTCACAGTACCAGCCGGAACAAAAGCGGGCGCCGAAGCTTGTGCGGTGCAGGGTAAAAAGATACCGGCGGACAAAAATGTCAGGCATCCAGAAACGTTATTTTGCAAAGTTATACCAGACAGGAAAACTGAAGAAGAGGCCTTACAGCCAGGCATGGAAATACCGTGATGATATCCGCATGATGCACAGGCTTCAGGAGGATTACCTCTTTTTAAACAGACACGGGGCTGACAGTGTTTCTGATATTGCCGCCGTTGTGAATGCCTTACAGGAGCGGCGGGAGGAGGCTTCAAAGGAAAAAAGAAGGATCTATAAGGAACGAGCCCGTTTTAAGCCGCTGTTTGATGTGGCGGACGAAATGAGGGAGCTGCAGGAGTGTGAGGACTGTTACAGCCGCGGCGAAGCTTTATTTGAGGAAGAACATGAACGATGGCAGGAGTTAAATGCAGTGCTTCTAAAGGAAGGATATACGCCGGAACGGCTGGAAGCTTTGAAACAGCACTTTCAGGGTGAGCTCCTGCTTGCGGGTGAAAAAGAGAGAAAGGTGGCAAATGAGGAGCGCATTGCAGGCCGCATTTTAAAGGAGTGTATGGCGGACAGCGTTTTGAGCAAAGCAGAAAAGAATATGAGCGACAATATATGGAATGACAGGGAAAATACATCACGTTATGAAGCAGCAAGTAGTGATATATCATGCAGCAAAAGGAAGGAGGGAGCTAAATGCAGGAAAGAAGCGCGATGACAAACATGGATCTAAAGGTCTATATGGAGAGCCTGAAAAATAATCCGCGTTTTACTGAGGCAATGCTCAGGCTTGTGGAGGAGGATCTAAAGTACGGGCTTACACCAAAAGAGACCGAGGAGTATACTGCCAAAAAGCTTGATTATACGCAGATGAAGGTTTATTCAGTGTGTTTGAGGAATGGATACGGTCGCGAAGTCATGGACGCTGTTACAAAGGAAGGGCTTACTGGGGAACAGATGGCGGTCGCTCTTGAATTTTACGAGAAAGGAGTGAATCTTGAGGCCATAAAAGAGATCACACAGAATACGGGACAGACAGCCTTTACAATGAAAAAGCTGTTCCAGAATATCATGAAAAACCTTGATACGGCACAGAAAAAGACGGGTACAGATGAAGCATATGCGGAGGAACTTTTAAACAGGATCAGCGAGGCTGTGGAAAAGATTGATTTCCAGGAGAAACGCTATGATGCACTGAATGAAAAGTTAAAAGAGCTGCAGGCGGCAAAGCAGGCAACACAGGATCTGGACAGCCTCCAGTCACAGCTTGCCGACAGGGACAAACTGCTTGAGAACCAGCAGGACCAGATCAACGCTGCAAGGGCGGAGATCGCAAGGTTAAAAGGCGAGATGGAAGAGTCCGCAAGGGAAAGGCGTATCATGGAAAGAAAGGCGCAGTCTGATAATACAGGCAGTCTATATGATAATGATCCAGTGGTGAGACAGACAGGAATGGCAGTTAAAAAAGAAAGCGGTCCTGTTATGGATGCCGCATCCGCGGTGGATAAGACACTTGTGGTCCATACGGAATACCGGACAGCGCTGGTTGATGAATACGGACGGATTGTCCAGATGGTTCCCGTTGAACGTATGGAAAAGAAAAAAGAAAATGGCATTATAAGCACGTTGTTCTCACGTCTGTTCTTGAAAAGAAAGACAGATATCGTAAAGCTGGTTGCGGAGAGGGGGCTTGAAGCAAAGCAGCTTGTCCAGGTCAGGAGCGCCCTTGAAAAAGGACTTACCGACAGCCAGCTCATGGTGCTGATAGATTACCAGCTCCCGGCAGAACAGATGGAGGAGATCATAGAAATAGCGGTTTACGAAAACAGGACAAAGGGGGTGGAATGATGGGACTGAATGCGTTACAGCAGGCGGTGGATGCAGCCTCACAGATGGGCAATGCCTTATCCGGTGCTGACAGGGAATATGTGGTGCAGTTTGCCTTCCAGACGGGAGATACGGAACTGACCAGTAAGCTTCTTGACGAGCTGTCGCAGCCAGGCGTGGACAGGGAGGCCGTATACAGGCGTTTTAATGCACTGACGGATTTTAAGCCTGACTGGATCAGGAGTATCGAGAATCTCTTAGTATCCATTGAAATGTACCGGATGCAGGAGGAAAAGGCGGTACGGACACTGACGGAGATTTTGTCTGTGTTTGGAATGGGACTGTCGGAACAGGAAGTAAAGGCACTCACACCGGAACAGTTTAAGGACCATGCAGATATTTTGGAAAACATGGGGGAAGGAGAAAACCATGGCAGAAGAGATACAGGAAGCAGTGCAGATCATACGCGTGGCTTATGATGGTATTGATATTGCAATGAAGATTGGGAGCGGAACTGTCGGACAGATAAAAAAGGCAATGGATCTTATGGTGGCGGTCCTTGACCGTGAAAAGCTTGCAGGAAAAACAAACATGAGGAAGCTTTTACAAAAGGGCGGCGACCTCCAGGTCCTGCAGTTTGCGTCGGAGGACATTAAGCAGGTGGAGAAACTTGCAAAAAAATACGGGATATTATACTGTGAGCTGCCTGATATCAATAAGAAGGATGGCATGAGTGAGATCCTGTTCCACACGGAAGCTGTCCCGAGGGTGAACATGCTGCTCCAGAAATTAAAGACGGGCAGGATCGCCACGATTGATGATTACCTCAAAAACGGGGAGGAAAAAGAGCTGGATAAGTTCTTCTCAGTCTTAAAGGATCAAAAAAGGGGAAACGCAGATCCCCACACTGAAATACCTGAAATGCCGGACCGACCGGATGGACAGACAGATAAACTGTTTGAGGAGGCCGGGCTGTATGCGGTAGAAAAAGGAGATACCAGTGTGGAGGATATCAGGGAAAGATTTGGCATAAATGATGCACAGGCAGAAGATGTGCTGGAAAAGCTCGAAAAAACGGAGGTATTAAAAAAGACGGGAAATGGCCAGTACCAGCCCGTGATCGGCAGGGAGGAGTTTTCTGACCGTATCAGCAGGTACAAAGAGCTTTCCGGCCGGATACATACCGTGTCGCAGGCACAGGACAGGAACCTTTTGGACATTACAGTGACAAAGCAGCTCGTTACCGAGGAGAATGACCATGCAGTAAAGACAAGGATACCCGGCACATGGGGAGAAAACGCAAGGTATCTCTGGATCGACAAAAAGGATATCGTGGAGATCTACTCTGGAAAGACCATGCTCACATATCTTGACAAGGATAAGGATTATAAGCTGTATTCTGCTGACAACAGGACTGTTGGTACGGTGAACGGCGGAAAGCTTTATGAAGACCATTATGACCATGTTGAGGCAGAAGTCAGGAAAAGGCAGGCGGAAGCGGAGTCCAGGAAACGCCATGCGCAGGCCAAAAAACATTACTCTGATGCAGAACGCGGGGCGGCCGAAGTGGCAAGGAAGGCGGCCGCGTCCCTGGGGAGGAAGCCGAAATGATGCCAAAAAAGAAAAAGGTGTCCTTATGGATCATACTTGCCGGGGCTGCCCTGAGCGCTTATGCAGGATACCTGATAAACGGTTCTTACGAACAGGGCATGGACCTGAATACTTTCCTTGTATCTTTTAACAGTGTATGTGCAGCTCCCTTTGCCAACTATTTTAATGACACAACCATGAAAGCCGTGGCTGCGGCCCTGACGGTTTATGCAACGGCACTTTTGATGTACCTGACCGGCCAGAAGAATTTCATGCCGGGGAAAGAGTTTGGCACGGCAAGGTTTGAAAGCCCGCAGAACGTGAATAAGGTGCTTGCCGACAGGGACAATGGCTTTAACCGGATACTGAGCCAGAATGTGAAGATGTCGCTGGACTTCCGGCGGCTGAAACTGAATGGGAATATCCTGATCTGCGGCGGTTCCGGTGCGGGAAAGACCTTTTACGAGGTAAAGCCGAACCTGATGCAGATGCCGCACCACTGTTCCTTTATCTGTACCGATCCCAAAGGAGAGATCTTAAGGAGCTGCGGGCAGATGTTAAAGGATAACGGTTACAGCGTGAAGGTCATAAACCTGCTCGAGATGGAAAAGTCGGATTGCTACAATCCCTTTTCCTACATACGTGAGGAGACAGACATCGTAAAGCTGATCACAAACTTAATATCCAATACCACACCAAAGGGAGCTACGCCGTCCGACCCATTCTGGGAGAAGGCAGAGGGGCTCTTTTTACAGTCCATTTTCTATTATGTGTGGATGGAGGAGCCTCCTGCAAGGAGGAATTTTGAGACAGTCTTAAAGCTTCTGGGTGAGGCGGAGGTCACGGAGCAGGATGCGCCGTCGAAGCTTGACCAGCGCATGAAGTACCTGGAGGAGAACGGAAAACTCGGTGCGGCGCATCCAGCAGTCAAGCAGTATAACAAGTGCATGCGCGGTGCGGGCGATACCGTCCGTTCCATCATCATATCTGCCAATTCCCGCCTTGCGTTCCTGGAAAACAAGCAGGTGCTCCGCATGCTGTCAAGGGACGATTTAAAGCTTGCGGAGCTGGGGACCGGCGTAAACGGGGACGGGGAGACAAAGAGCGCACTGTTCTGTGTGATACCCGATTCCGACAAGTCCTATAACTTCATAATCGGCATGCTCTACACACAGATCTTCCAGGAGCTTTACTACCAGGCGGATTTCAACTGCGGCGGCAGGCTTCCGGTACATGTTACCTTCATGCTCGATGAATTTGCAAACGTCGCGCTGCCTGATGATTACTGTTCCCTTCTGTCAACCATGCGGTCGAGGGAGATATCAAGCATCATCATAATCCAGAATTTTGCCCAGTTAAAGGCGCTTTTCAAGGATACATGGGAAACCGTGCCAGGCAACTGCGACACTTTCATTTATCTTGGCGGCAATGAACAGAGCACGCACAAATATGTCTCGGAGCTGCTTGGAAAGGGCACGATCGACAAGAAGTCAAGCGGTGAGACAAAGGGCAGGCAGGGAAGCTCGTCGCGCAATTATGACGTGCTTGGCAGGGAGCTGTTTACGCCGGATGAAGTAAGGAAGCTGGACAATAAGAAATGCATCATCTTTATCCGTGGTTTTGACCCTGTCATTGACAACAAGTTTGTACCGTTTGCACACCCGGCATTTGTACAGACGGCGGACGGGAAAGGAGTGCCGTATGTACATATACCAAAACAGGGCGGTGATGTATCAAAGCCCTACCAGATACTTACAAAGAGATCCCTTGCCTATTATGAGGAACTGAAAAAGAAAGGCGGGAACGTGTATATTGACACCCTCAAATATGAGGAGCTAGGACTCCTTACGGAACCAGAGATAAAAAAGCGTTTCCTTGACATGGAAGAAGGACAGAGGGACAGGTTCCATATGGAGGAGGATAACGAACTGCAGTACTTACAGGAGGATATAACGGATAAGGAAGAAAAAGAGCAGACGGCGCAGACCACGGGAAAAACACTTTCCAGACGGCGGAAGCTGTCGGGGGAGGACACCATCATGAACCGCATGGCACAGTGGCAGTATTCGCAGCAACAGAAGGACGAGCTCCATAAAATGATGGATATTGGAATGCCGCAGGAAGATATCCTTGCTGTCTTTTATCCTGAAACAGATGTGGAAAAGATGCGGGAGTGCAGAATGGCATTCCAGCCAGTGCAGGGGGGCAGGAAGTTAATTTAATCATATCTGGAATAATTATGAATTTAGTGCCGGACATCATTGATACCAGACCAGGAAGGTTATCCAGTACGCACCACATATGTATGGCGCAGGCTATAAGAAAGGGTGATCAATATCCGGCAAAAAGAGCCTGAAAGGGGGCGGTCACAGCATAACGTGCCGGGGAAAGCCCGGCAGGAAGGCACTGCGGGAGATCCCGCTTAAATACTATAACACACAATAAAAAGGAGATTATTTTATGCAGAGAACAGAAATTACAGCAAAGAAAGAGAACAAAAACGGAAAGCTTGTAAAGGTAAAAGGTTTTATCACTGGCGTATGCGGTGCAGGATATATGGCATTTTCTTCCATGTCAATGACAGTGCTTGCCGCCGCTGCAGGACCGGCCTCCATCACACAGCCGCTTGACAACCTGAAAACGATTGTGATTTCCGTCATTGGCGCTGTGGGCGTCATTATCCTTGCAAAGAATGTCATGGAGTTTGCGCAGGCATACCAGCAGCAGGACTCTTCAACCATGAACTCGGCATTAAAGGGCGTCGTGGCGGGCATCATGATGGCAGGTATTTCAACAGTGCTTACATTCCTTGGATTCTAGGATATGAGGCACAGGGGATAGGCGCGTTAAAGCTGTCCTCTTTATTTTATCAGTGCAGATGGGCACCGAAAAAAATGGAAACATTGCTGACAGGTGCCCATTTATGCCTGATTGGATCATTCAGGGAGGAGGGAAATAAGTGGATATTTTTAAACTCGGGGACAAGATACTTGCCCTTTTGGAGATGGTGTTCGGTTTCTGGAACAGCCAGGTAAGCCTTGTTTTTTCCATGCTGGGGCAGTCGCCCGTAAGCTTCAAGGGAGGCGGCCCGTGGGCGATGGTGGAGAGCGTGCAGCCGGTCTTTGTGGCAGTCGGCGCCTCGCTCGTGGTGCTGTTCTTCGTGATAGGGTTCTGTTCGGAGAGCGTGGACATCAGGGAGGAGATGCGCTTTGAGGTCATACTGCGCATGCTGATTCGCCTGATCCTTGCAGAATGGCTTGTTGCAAACAATGTGACGATCATGAAGGCTTTTTTTGCCACGATAGGAAACCTGGTAAACGTGCTTTCGGCGGGCAGCTATACAACAGTTTCCATTGATGCTGTACAGGCAGATGTCATTAAGAACCTTGGGTTTGGCGAGAGCCTGGTCATGCTGATACTGGCGGCGCTTCTCAGCGTGATTGTCCTAATCTGTGGCTTTTTCATGCTCTATACCGTATATTTCCGGTTCATAAAGCTCATCGTCATTGCGCCTGTGGGTTCCATTGCGTTTTCCACGCTGGCGGGGAACCGTAATGTTGCAAATACAGCGGGTGCCTATGCAAAGTATTTTCTGTCGGTCGTGTTTGAAGCAGTCACCATGGCACTTGCAATCATGGTGTGCAATGCATTTATCAGTGCAGGGCTGCCTTCATTTACCGGGAACTATGCGGACTGGGTGAAAACCCTGATCTATCTGTGTGAGATGACCTTTACTGTTGCATTGACAGTGGGGAGTGTCAAAGGCGCACAGTCGCTGACCAGCAGGGCATTGGGACTATAAGGGGGTGATAAAGATGGTGATTGAGATCAACAAGGACATTGACCGCTACAAGGAAACAGTTGTCATGGGGCTTACGGCACGACAGCTTATTTTTTCAGTGCTGTCTGTAGCTGTGGGTGGCGGGATCGTATTATTTTTCTATCCCCTGGTCGGCCTGACGCCCAGTGTTTATATCGCAATCCCGGCAGTAGCGCCGGTGGCACTGGGAGGCTTTTATTCCTATAACGGAATGAATTTTTATGAATACATGGGAAGAAAGTTAAAGATGCTGTTTGCAAACCGTCCGCTTGCCTATGTGTCAACGGAGGGAGAGCAGGTGCTAAAGGAAATCAGGGTGCATGAGAAAGAAAGTATCCATGGGAAAAAACAAAGAAAAGGAGATGTTTCGGAATGAAAAAAACAGGAAAAAAGACAAAGATTTTTTATATTCTTAGCTGTTTTGATGGCTGCAGTTACCGCATTTATTTACCGGGTGGGGCACCATACAAAGATGTACAGTGTAAGAAGATATTAGTCTGCAATTTACTACTTTAGAGGCTGTGCAGCCGGAGAATATCTGGCTGCAGTGGTAATGATTATGTTTTTATGATGCAGAGCATGGATAAGGAGGCAGGATTTGGGATTATTTACAGACGGATTTAAGGAGCTTAAAAAGGCGGATGAGCCGCTTTACAGGACTCCTACGTCCATACAGGAAACAATAGAGATCATGAAGATTGCAGAGAACGGCATTTTTGAGGTCTCAAAAAACAGGTATTCAAAGTGCTACCGTTTCCAGGATATCAATTATGCGACAACCAACGAGGAGGAGCAGATCGGTATCTTTGAGAGGTACTGTAAGTTTTTAAACTCACTGGACGTAAATTTCAAGATAACCATTAACAATAAGAACAAGGATATGGATGCACTGAGGGAAACAGTATTCCTGCAGCCGCAGCCGGACGGGTTTGATGATTACCGGGGTATCTATAATGACATCATGGAGAAGAAGATCCGCGAGGGCAGACAGGGAATTGAACAGGAAAGATACCTTACAATCACCATTGAGCGCAAGAATTTTGAGGAGGCAAAGGCGCAGTTTGCAACCATTGAGGCATCTGTACATAAGGCGTTCAATGAGCTTGGTGCGGAGATTGTACCACTTTCGGGCAATGAGCGGATCAAGGTATTGTATGATTATTACCATCTTGGAAAGGAAAATTCCTTTAATTTTGATATCAGGGAGGCAAAAAAGGTCGGGGCAGATTTCAGGAATGATCTATGCAATGGCATGTTACAGTTTTTCCCTGATTATTTCAGGGACGAGGACAAGTTCTGCCGCGCGCTTTTCATTAAGAAATACCCGTCAAGCCTTTCAGACAGGTTCTTAAATGAGATCGTGTCGCTTCCTGTACATTCGGTCACAAGCATTGACATTGTACCGATACCAAAGGACATGACAACAAGGATCTTACAGAAAAAATATCTGGGCATCGAGTCTGACATTATCAGACAGCAGCGGGTAAGGAACAGGAACAATGATTTTTCCTCTGAAATCTCCTATAACAAGCGCATTGAAAAAAAGGAGATCGAGGGCATCATGGACGACGTGCGGGAAAATGACCAGTGTCTTTTCTATGCGGCGGTAAACATTATCCTCATGGCTGATACAAAGGAGGAGCTTGACAGCATGACAAAGACGGTGGAGACCATCGGAAAGCGCCATTCCGTTACCATTGAGGAGCATTATCTCAAACAGAGGGAGTCCCTAAACACAGCACTTCCGATCGGCATCAGGCAGGTGGAGACAATGCGCACAATGCTGACACAGAGCCTTGCAGTGCTCATGCCATTTAACGTGCAGGAGCTGAACGACAGGGGCGGCAGTTATTACGGCATCAACCAGGTCAGTAAGAATATCAACATCGGGGACAGGAAGAAACTGATCAATGGAAATGGGTTTGTTTTCGGTGTTCCCGGTTCGGGCAAGTCCTTTTTCTGCAAGATGGAGATGGGCAGCGTGTTTCTTGGAAGCAGGGACGAGATCATCATTATCGATCCAATGAATGAGTATTTTGACATTGCACACACCTATGGCGGGACAGTGGTAAACATGAGCACTTACACGGACAATTATGTCAATCCGCTGGACATGGATGTATGGGGCCTTGACTTAAACGACAGTAAAGGAATGATACGTGAGAAGGGGGAGTTCATGTTAGGACTCTGTGAGCAGTGCATGGGGGAGAGCCTGAACTCCCGTCAGAAATCCATTATTGACAGGTGTGTGAGGAAGCTCTATATTGATATCGCAAAAAGCAGGGAAAAATGTATTCCCGTAATGTCGGATTTTTATGACATCCTGATGGGGCAACCGGAGGAGGAGGCCGGGGACATTGCACTCTCCCTAGAGCTTTTTGTAAATGGCTCTTTAAACATTTTCAACCACCATACCAACGTGGATGTGGATAACCGTTTTACAGTCTATGGTATCCGTGACCTTGGAATGGAGCTCTCACCAATCACAATGCTCGTGATGATGGAGAGCATCCAGAACCGCATCATTGCAAACGGGAAACGAGGTGTGGCAACATGGCTCTACATAGACGAATTCCACGTCCTTTTAAATTCCGAATATTCCGCAAAATATTTACAGCAGCTCTGGAAAAAGGTGAGGAAGCAGGGCGGTCTGTGTACAGGAATCACACAAAACGTGCTGGATCTCCTGCAGAATTACACTGCGACAACCATGCTTGCAAACTCCGAGTTTGTGGCGCTCTTAAAGCAGGCAAACACCGACAGTTCAAAAATGGCGGAAGTTATCGGCGTGTCGGAGGCACAGTTCCAGTATGTGACAAATACTGAGAGCGGGAAAGGACTTTTAAAATGCGGGAATGTGGTCATACCTTTTGACAACACAATAAGCAGGACAAGCAGGCTCTATAACCTTTATAATACGAATATCCATGAGATTGCAAAGCAGAGGGAACAGGCCAGTGTCATTCAATAAACGAATAGGACCAGCCATATCTGCATATGCTGAAAATGTAATTGCATTCCGCACGGACCTGGTGTAGAATGTAATTAAAGAAGCTGTGAATCAGTGGTGGGTTGACACCTAAAATCTGATACCTTTTCCGGACGCAGGTGCCGGAGGCTGGCAGGCAGCGGAAAAACCTGTTATTTTCCGGACGCAGGTGCCGGAGGCTGGCAGACAGCGGAAAAATCAACCATGGAGAGGGAATGTATGTGCCGCGGCATGGACATTCCCTTTTCTAAATATCAACATATACAAAGGATATGGTTATGGACAAAAGAAGGGCAATCCAGATCATCACGAAAGCAGCCGCAGAGTACCAGCGGGAACTTGAGGACCAGAAGCTCCTTTTCCTTTATGGAACCGCTTCCGAGGTCAGAAAACATCTTCAGGCAGGGGAAACCAGGCTGATTTCCATAAAAAGCTATGAGGTTACATTTCATCGTCACAATTTCCAGCATCTGACAGGTGTACGGGTAAACAGCAGGGAAATTAAGTCTGCCATCCATTTTTATGAAAAATGTCTTGCAAAGCGTCTGACGGAAAATGATTTCAGCTTTGCGGGGGACGGTTCCACGGTACAGAAGCTTGGCATACTGGAAAATATGATGCAGATCAAGCATAATGCGGCAATGATAGGGGATTTTACGGACCGGGGACCAAAACTGTATACGGAGAAAGTGGCAGGCGGCGTGTGCGGCTGTATCGGTTTTGTGAACGACAAAAATACCGGGCTGAATGTGCCAAACACGCTGTTGAAAAAGGATATCCGGGATGTTACAGCTTCCCCGGTACAGAAGATATATGCCGTATTTTCTAAAAGCTATATGGCAGAAAAATATTCCGTTCTTGAAAAAGCAGATAAAAGCATTGACCTAAGAAAATGTCTTTTTTCAGAAACGGTAGAAAAAAGACTGGACAGGGGAGGAATGTCTTAAAATGTCGGGAAAGAACCATATCAGGATAGATGGAAGGCTCCTTCAGACGGATAAAAAATTTTCCGCACTGAAAGAGAGACAGAAAACAAAGATTGCAGAATGGTTTTACGAGGGATACAGAAGCTGTTACATGGAATCCGGCAGGCTTCCAGACCAGCAGGGGGATGAAAAGATTTTGTCCCATGTATTTGGAAAAATAGAGGAAGCACAGATATGGATTCCTGACGGGGAAATATACAGCTATTACAGGAGAAGGAAACAGAAACTGCGAAAGCGTCTGGAAAAAGAATTATTAAAAGAAAAATAACAGAATAGACATCAGTTATGCATCTAAGCCAGTGGTTTTAGGTGCTTTTTTTATGCAGTTAAATTTTAACAGGAGGTGGTCCCAATGGAAAAGACCATATTTAATGTAGTCTCATTCTCTGGGGGAAAGGATTCGACGGCTATGCTGCTAAAAATGATTGAAGAAGGGATACCGATTGACTGTATCCTGTTCTGCGACACCGGGCTTGAATTTCCACAGATGTATGAGCATATTGACAAGGTTGAGCGTGAGACAGGGCTTACCATCACAAGGGTAAAACCCGACATGGATTTTGAATACCTGATGTTTGACAAGCCCATAAACAGAAAGGACAGTTCCGCAATAAAAATAAAATATGGGGCAGACCAGACAGGGCATGGGTGGCCGGGGCCTAAAATGAGGTGGTGCACAAAGTCATTGAAGGATACGCCGAGGGAACGGTTCCTGAAAGCATTTAAGCCATACTATGAGATACGTTATTACGTGGGAATTGCAGCAGATGAACAAAAGCGGCTGGAACGTAAGACGAACCAGAATCCAGGACATATCCACCCGTTAGTGGAGTGGGGAATGACGGAAGCGGACTGTCTCGAATACTGTTACAGCAGGGGCTATGACTGGGGCGGGCTGTATAAGCTGTTTGACCGTGTCTCGTGCTGGTGCTGCCCGCTGCAGCCATTGGAGGATTTAAGAAAACTGAGGATCCATTTTCCTGACCTGTGGGAGCAGTTAAAGGAATGGGACGACAGGAATTTCCGCACGTTCAGGGCAGATTATACAGTGCGCGGGCTGGAGGCACGCTTTTTGTTTGAGGAGGAGCGCCTACACATGGGAAAAACCATACGCGGAAAGGAGTTCATGGCAGCGCTGCGGGAAAGGCTCAAAGAAAGCTGTGATGACAGGAAGGAGGCGTAACAGCATTTTTCAGGAGATAGAAAAAACAGACATGGAACAGCATATGGCAGACAAGGTTCCAACAGCCGTTTATGGAGCGGGAAGGATAAAACTCTGCCAGGGTGATTTTTTAAATGCTGTAAGGGAGGTCGAAAGTGAAAGTGTGGACATGGTATTTACAGATCCGCCGTTTGAACTGACAAGCGGCGGGATGAAGAGCGGTAAGCTGGTCTACCCAGGGAATGAAGTGTTCAGGAACTGCGGGTTCTGCACAAAAAATATCGGTTTTGGCACATGGATTCCGGAAGTTTACAGGGTGATGAAAAACGAAAGGTACTTTTATGTGATGTCAAATGACAGAAATATATTTTCCATCCATAAGTCCTGCATTGACAGTGGATTCAGGTTTTGTGAGCTGCTGGTGATGGACAAGAAAATGACAGTCCCCTCGACATATTATCCGAAAAGGGCGGAGTTTATACTGATGTACCGGAAAGGGAAATGCCGGAAGTCACACTTTCTGGGATCGACAGTGATGGAGGCCAGGCTGCCAAGGGGAAAGGAAAAACGCCATCCGACGGAAAAGCCTGTGTCCATGATAGAACACCTGATAAGGTGTTCAACGCTTGAAAATGAATTATGCCTTGATCCATTCATGGGAAGCTGCCCGGCAGGGGAAGCATGCATAAGGACAGGACGGAGATTTATCGGTGTTGAGATAGAACAAAAATGGTTTGCAGCAGCACAGGACAGGATAACAGCATTGCTGCATGAATAAAAAAGCAGCAGGAAGGAGTGAAAATATTGCAGATCCACAAAAAAACGGAAAAACCGATGGTAATCCATACAAAACAGAAAACCCAGATCCATGCAAAAGGAAAACAGGAGAGAAAGATAAAGGGGAGGAATGTCCTGACTGTCACACGCTCTCCTAATCTTGCTGGAAGGGAGAAGGCGCAGGCTGTCCATAGCAGGATGCGCACGGACACTTTATTATCTGCAAAAAAGAACAGGGTTGTGATATCTGACCGAGCAGGCAGTATTCGGGGCAAAAGCAGTTATCCTGATGGAACACGAAAACCTATAAGAAAAAACAGGGCTGGACATTCCGGCATCAGAGTGGCGGGAGCGGTCAGTGCAAAAATGGCTCTTGACCAGACAGAGGTAGGAAGTGAGCTTTACAATGCCTGTATGACTGCGGATATGCTCACAAAACCAGTCAGAAGTACAGCGCGGTCGGTGCATCAGGCAAAACGGCGCATTAAAAAGTCCAGTCCTGACAACAGGATAGCTTCTAAAAAAGATACGACAAGCTTACCAGTACATACTACAGATATTCCAGTGTACAGGAAAACAGCAGAATATCAGCAGTTGAGGGAAATCCCACAAAAAACTGTAAACGACTTCCAGCAGTCTTTTAAATTAAAGAAAGCAGGCAGTTCCCATCATATCCATAGCCCTTCCGCAATGCAGGTCCATAAAAAAGAAACTGATAGTTTTTCCCATGAGATGACCAGGCCGGCAGTGGCAGAGAATAATGTTATTAAAAATACTGTGGAAAGTCCTGTCACAAATACCGAAAATGCGGTTATGGAAAAAGTTGTTGTGTCAGAATCAAAAAGGGCTGTAAAGAAAAATACCAAAAATGCAGTGCGGAAGCCTGTCCGGAAAGCAGCTGGGGAAACTGTAAAAAAGACCGCAAAAAAGGCATCGGAGGAGACCGCCAAAAAAGTGACGAAGGAAACCGTAAAGCAGTCCGTTAAGGCCACGGCATCTGTGGCAGGAACAGCAGCGGGCACAGCCACAACCGGCGTGGGAGGCGTGCTTACGGGGATTGCAGCCGGAGAAGCTGCTGGAATAAAGCTTGACAGGCATGATATGAAAGTTTCCACAAAAAAACGCATGATACAGCTTTATGTGGCAAAGCTCAAACAGGAAGAGAACCAGGACAGCATTGTAAAGGCGCTTAAGGATATCATCCTGATGCGTTTTTCTGTCGCAGCAAAGTATGTTACTAAGTATACGGCGCTGTTCCTTGCAGGCGTATTTATGATGGTAGCGTTTATGGCGGTTCCTGTCATATCCATGCTTGCGGTCATTTATAATTCGCCATTCGCAATCCTGTTTCCTTCCATCTCCTCCGCTGAAACAACGCAGGAGGTGCTTTCTGCTTATGTATCGGAATTTAATGAAGACATAGAGGATGAGATGGGAAAGGCCAACGGGTATGACAGGGTAAAAAAGGTATATGTGGGTTATGACGGTGGCGGCGTGCCAGACAATTTCTGTGATATCCTTGCGGTTTACATGATAAAACATGGGAACGGAGATACGGCAACGGACATGACAGACAAGGCAAAGCAGAACCTCAAAAAAATATTTAAGGATATGTGCATCTACAGTACTTCGAGTGGAACAGAGACAGAAACAGATGAATACGGGAATGACGTGGATTACAGGGTGAAATATGTCAACATCACCCTGAAAACATACAGCGACATGATATCAGAGTACAGCTTTGACACAGAGGAACAGGAGCTCCTCGCAGAGCTGATGAAGCCGGAATACCTTGATTCACCGGGCTATCAGAATCCCGGAAACAGGCAGGAGCCCGATCCGGACAGATATCATGCTATTGTTGATTCTGTTTCTGATGCCAATGGGAAAAGGGTACTGGAATTTGCGCTGTCAAAGGTCGGATATCCATACAGCCAGGAGCTCAGGGACGACGGGGCACACTTTGACTGTAGCTCGCTTGCCTATTATGCATGGCGGCATGCAGGTGTCAGTATCTCATATCAGGGTTCAACGTCGGCGGCATATGAGGGAAAGCTCTGTTATGACAATGACTGGCTGGTGCATTATGAAGACATGCAGCCGGGAGACCTGATCTTTTTCAGCTATGAGAGCAACGGAAGGTTTATGGATATCACGCATGTTGCAATCTATGTGGGGGACGGCATGATCGTGGAAGCGGCAAACAAGCGGGTTGGTGTTGTTTACCGGCCCATGCACAGCAGGAGCAGTATTGTTATGATCGGGAGACCGAGATAAAAACTGATAGGAGGCATTGTAAGAATGGGAAAAGAAAACAGAAAAAAGAGTACGGCCAACAATGAGATTACAAAGAGCATGGAATATCTCATAAAGCTGCTTCACAGTGAGTGGGAGCGCAGCGGAAAAACAACGGCAGAGGCACTGGTAAAGATCAGCGACCTGCCGGCAGTCACAAAAATGACAGCAGACGTTATCATGGAAAAGCAGGTAAAGATTGAAACTGCAGAAATGACCTTTAAGCACGCCATGGAGCTTTCGAGGGAAAATTACATACTCCTGCGGCTTGCAAAAAAGATAAGAAGAGCCCAGAAACATACAGAGAAAAACGGTGCTGACAAAGACATATGCATTGAGCTTGACAGGGAGGAGCACAGGCTTTTTGCAGAGATCATGCGGGCACAGGAGGGATAACAGGATTGGGAAAAAAGTATAAAACAATCTATGCAGATCCACCATGGGCATACAGGGTTTATTCCAAAAAAGGGCAGGGCAGGAGCGCGGAGAACCATTACCATACCATGGACATTGAAGAAATACGGTCATTACCGGTGGAGTCGATTGCCGATGATGACTGTGTTCTTTTTTTGTGGGTGACATTCCCGTGCCTTAAGGAAGGACTTTCTGTCATGGAAAGCTGGGGATTTACCTACAAGACCTGCGCTTTTAACTGGGTTAAGAGAAATAAAAAAGCAGACACGTTCTTTATGGGACTTGGTTTCTGGACGCGTTCCAACTCGGAGATCTGTCTCCTTGGGACAAAAGGCAGGCCAAAAAGAATATCAAAGGCAGTGGCACAGGTATGTGATGCGAGAATCATGGAGCACAGCAGGAAGCCGGACGAGATCAGGGACAGGATCGTGGAGCTGTGCGGGGACGTGCCGCGGATTGAGCTGTTTGCAAGGCAAAGACATGAAGGCTGGGATTGTCTTGGAGATGGGATTGATGGAAAAGATATCAGGGAAGCAATACTGGAGGTGTAAATATGGGCGCTGATTATAAAATAAACAGGCTTTACAGCGATGCAGTGAGGAAAGCTGCCAGCGGACAGGCACAGTGGAAGGAGGTGTGCAGGCTCACGGGACAGCTGTACCGTTATGAGTTTGACAACATCCTGCTGATGTACATACAGCGTCCTGATACGACGATCGCCGCTGATTTTGATACATGGAAAAAGGTCGGCAGATACGTAAAGCGCGGAAGCAAAGGAATTGCCATCTTCCCGTCAAGGGCACTGAAACCAGAAATGCGTTATGTATTCGATATCAGCGACACGGCGGGAAGGGAACAGAAACTTACATGGGAGCTTGATGGTGAACATGCCGCGGCTTATATGGAATACCTGAAAAACAAAGGCGCATGGGAAGAAAAAATGGGAGCGGTGGCAGATCCCGCTGAAAAAGAATCTGATCTAAATTTCCTAAAAGCCTTTACAGAAGACCAGATCAGAGTCATAATGAAATCAGAGTTTGCAGACAGGATTAATAGGTTTATGGATTCCATGGGAAAAAGGGAAAGACTGGCCGCAGAACTGCTGGAGTGCAGCGTCATGTATGCAGTGTTTACAAGATGCGGCTTTGACATCCCGCCCAGGGTGCAGGACCTCTCCCTCATCACTGAATTTACAGAGGAGAAGGAAATAAGCCATATGGGAGCCCTCATAAGCGACATATCCTGTGAAGTGCTGAGGGGTATTGCAAACGATCTAAAACAGGCTGAGGAAAGGAGTGCTGCTTATGGAAGAAACAATGCTGACATACCACGAGGGGGCGGACGGGATGCTCTACCCCGACCTGGAGCTGCCAGTGGAAGAGGTATCAATGGCGGAGCTCGGGAGGTTCGCGCTGAGGGCGGCAGAATATCTGAGGGAGAACCACAAGGACCGTTACAAAACGCTGGTGCGCCTCGGGATGCTGGGCGTGACAATGCAGGAGGTGGAGGCGGAAGCATACAGCATGATGGAGCTGCTGGAGACGGATTATTTAAAGAAGAATCCGCCCAGGGATCCGCAGTCCACGATGGAGATGTGGCAGCTGCGAAATCAGGCGAGAATGCAGGCAGAGGAGACCGTAATGTCACAGATCGTGATGAAGTTCCACTAAAAGAAAATTTACCAGACAATATTCCATTAAAGGAAGAAAAGGGAAGCTTTAAACAGGCTTCCTTTTTGATTGCGCCGGACGGCAGCGTGGAGATGCCAGAAAAAACGGAGACGGTGCTCACAGTGCCGCGGGAGTGTGTGAGACATGCACTCATGAGTGACAGCGGTTTCGCATACGGGAAAAGACGTATTTATGAACTCTTTCATAAGTTACCGGATCCGGCAGAACGCATCACGGCAGTGAAAAAGCTGTACGGGCAGGCAGGGCGCTCCATTGAGTGGAACGGGACAGCGCTGGGCTATGACACTTACCATACCGGCGGGATGCATTTTACATGGTATGAAAACGGAATAAAAAAAGACGGATATGTGGACTGGAGAACCATTGTGCGTGAACTGCAGGCACTTGTCAGATCCGGGGAATATTATACTCCTCCCGCCGACTTTGATCCGGATAAGGTGTCCGTGGCACTCTGGCAGGAGCCGGCGGACCAGTTCTTTAACGGCGGATTCTGGCTTTCGTTTCCCAATATTGCGTTAAGGGAAGTTATACAGCAGGGTATCCCTTTCAGCGACAAGGTGCAGTTTGTGGAAACGGTATTTACGGATGAAAGCCTTGTGTCCAGGAATATCTTTATGAACCAGTATGGAAGATGTGAGGTGGAGCGCGGTGAGGATGGGATCACCATAGATTTTAATGATGATAATGGAAAAAGATGGCGGGTGCTGCTTGACTGGCAGGACTGCACCTCATACATCAGCGATATGGTCGCATATGGCGTATACAATGCAGGATGTGATTATGCTCAGTATGATGGGAGTGAAGCCTGCACGAAAGATGGGAAAAAGGCGGACAGCCTGAAAAGATACACACAGGAATTTTTATCAGGGACGCCGGGGGAGAGACAGGGCTGCCGTGTGGAACTGCTACGGCGCGCACTGGAAGCGGCCGGGCTTGGAGACACTGAAGCCGCATGGAATGAGACTTTTGACAAGGCAGCCATATGGAATGCAGACGGAGAGTGGCATGGCAGGCGTGCCTATGAATATATCCTGAAGAATTGTCCCGGACTGAGGACGCGCATCAGCGAGGAAGAAATGGAACAGTTCATGCACGATTTCGCTGCAAGCCTCAATGTAAACAAGGAGAGATTCCTGTACAGGAAAAACCTTGCAGGAGCAGGAAAAGACTTGGAAAGGACAGATGAAAATGAAGAACGTCTCTGGACCGGGCGGCTGATGCGTTATTTTAAGGAAGAGCCAGGGTATATTGCGGTCCAGACACTTATCTATGACATTTTCACCACAAACCTTGACATGAAGTCAAAGTCTGATTTTCTTGCTGCCGTATATGGCAGGCCGCATGAGGGATTTGTGAAGCTGGAGAAAAAGGACGGCACCGGTGACTGCATCACAAGGGATAAGACCGGTATCACCATATCCTATATAAAACCAGACGGTACAACAGGAGAGCACAGGGCAGATTACGGATACTGTGCTGCGCTTGTCATGCGCATGATCGAGGAAGATGAATACATTGGCGAAGGTATTTATGAACGTTTCAAGGAGACACCGCAGTCCTTCATGGCAGCGGACTGGTTTATGGACATTTATCATGAATACCGTAAGAAAATGGAGCAGGAACCAGTCCTTGAAGCACTGGAACTGCCAGGGATGCCGGATGTGCCTGAAATACAGCCGGAACCGGGGCAGACAGAGGAATCTAAACCAGTGCAGGCTATAGAACCAGATATAAATCCTGTTAATGATTTGAATGCCCAACGTCCAGAATTATTATCAGACCAAAGTATACAGTCAGGTGAAAACTTCCGCTTTGATAATTCATTCTTTGATTCAGATCAGACTGACAACAGGAAGGCAAGTTTTCCAAAGGACAGGAAATCAAGCCTTCTAAAGGACAAGAAGGCTGGACAGAAAACCAGATACCATTGGAACGTGGAAGCCATCAGACTGTTAAAACGGATAGAGCATGAACAGCGTCCCGCGGCGCCGGGGGAGCAGAAGATCCTTGCGCGGTATGTTGGATGGGGCGGCATCCCGCAGGCATTTGACGACAAAAATGAAAGCTGGCAGAAAGAATACGCGGAATTAAAAGACCTCTTATCCGACAGGGAATACACAGACGCGAGGGAATCTGTAAACACAGCCTTTTACACCGATCCTGTTATCACGGGCGCAATCCATGCCGCACTTGAAAGATTTGGTTTTCACGGCGGCAGCATCTTAGAGCCGGCAATGGGTGTGGGACACTTTTTCGGCAGCCTCCCGGACAGTTTTGCAGGAAGCAGGCTCTACGGCGTGGAGAAGGACGACATTTCGGGCAGGATTGCAAAACTGCTCTATCCGAAAGCAGAGATCAGCATCAGGGGATTTGAGGAAAAACAGTACCCTGATAATTTTTTTGATGTTGCGGTGGGAAATGTGCCCTTTGGCGATTACAGCCTTTATGACAAAAGATATGCGAAATACAGATTCCGTATCCATGACTATTTCATGGCAAAATCGCTTGACAAAGTAAGACCGGGCGGGATCGTGGCTTTCATCACGAGCAAGGGCACACTGGACAAGGCAAATCCCACAGTACGGAAATACCTTGCAGAGCGCGCTGAGCTTATCGGTGCAATAAGACTTCCGAACACAGCATTCAGGGACAGTGCGGGAACGGACGTGACGAGCGATATCGTGTTTTTACAGAAGCGTGAGAAAAAGACCGTGGCCGAACCGGACTGGGTGCATCTCGGGCACACGGAGGATGGCATCCCGGTCAATTCCTATTTTGCACAGCACCCTGAAATGATGCTTGGAAAGATGGAATATGACAGCAGTATGTTTGGAAATGACAGTAAGTACACAAGCTGCGTCAATCATGATGAAAACTTTGACCTAAAAACCGCACTGGATGCAGCAGTTGCAAACCTTTCCGGAAGGATCACTGATGTAATCGAACTTGTGGGGGAAGGAGAAAAACCTGCTGACACCATTGACGCAGACCCGGATGTAAAGAATTACACCCATACTTTTGTGGACGGAAAGCTCTATTACAGGGAAAATTCAATCATGTACCGGAAGGAGGTCCCGGCTGCCACGGAGGAGAGGATCCGCCTGATGGATGAGATCAGGAATATCACAAGACAGCTTATCTTCATACAGACAAACGGATGCAGCGGGGAGGACTTAAAATACCACCAGGGGATATTGAACCAGAAATATGACGCCTATGTGGAAAAATACGGGCCGCTGACGGGACAGGGCAGTATACGTGCTTTTCGTGACGATGCAGACTATCCGCTGCTGTGTTCACTTGAGACCGTGGACAGTGACGGGAAGGTGGAAAAGGCAGACATGTTCCATAAGCAGACGATCCGTCCAAATATCATACCCGACAGGGTAGACACGGCAGCCGCGGCACTGAATGTGTCCATTGGTGAGTATGGCAGTGTAAATATCCCGTTCATGTTAAGCATTTATGAACCAGATACGGCGTCCGTATCTGCGGAGATTTCTGAAGGGGAAGATTTACCATCTGTCCATGCAGATGAATTAAAACGCACTGTTTTAGTCAGGGAACTGGCAGGGCTGATCTTCTTAGACCCGGAAGAATACGACAGAAACAATCCCTGTAAAGGGTGGAAAACAGCGGATGAATACCTGTCCGGGAATGTGAGGAAAAAGCTGCGGACAGCACAGGCTTATGCACGGGAGGATGCAGGGCTGTTTGCAGCAAATGTGGAGGCGCTGGAAAAGGTGCAGCCAAAGGACCTTGATGCATCGGAGATCGCAGTCCGCATCGGGACTACATGGATCGAGCCGCAGGATTACGAGGCGTTCATTTATGAACTGTTAAAAACACCAAGAAGGGCGCAGGCGTTCAGGAGCGGGTACAAAGATTCAGGCATACAGGTACACCTCAATCCATACAGCATGGACTGGTTCATTGAAAACAAGTCACTTGACAAAAAGTCCATAGCAGCAAAAGAAACATACGGTACAGAAAGGATTGATGCCTATTCCATTTTTGAGGAGACATTAAACCTGCGGACTGTGACAGTGCGGGACCGGGTGGAGGATGAAGACGGCCGGGTAACTTATGTCCTTAACAAGGCGGAGACCATGCTTGCAAGGGAAAAACAGGAGCAGATGAAGGAGGCATTCAGGGACTGGATCTTCCGTGATGCAGAAAGGAGACAGAAATATGTAAAGTATTACAATGAGACCTTCAACAATATCAGGCTCCGTTCCTATGACGGTTCAAACCTCAGCTTTCCGGGCATGAACCCAGAGATTAAGCTGCGTGACCACCAGAAAAATGCAGTCGCAAGGATACTCTATGGCGGGAACACGCTGCTTGCGCACTGTGTCGGGGCCGGCAAGACCTTCACGATGATGGCAGCCTGCATGGAACAGAAGCGGTTAGGGCTTGCAAACAAGAACGCCATCATCGTGCCAAAGGCGCTTGTCGGACAGACTGCAGGGGAGTTCATGCGCCTTTACCCGTCTGCAAATATCCTTGTCGCAACGGAGCGGGACTTTGAGAAGAACAGGCGCAGGCAGTTCATCTCACGCATTGCGACAGGGGATTATGACTGCATCATCATGTCGCACTCGCAGTTTGAGAAGATCCCGGTATCAAAGGAACGCAGGGAGCGCATGTTAAATGACCAGATTGATGAGTTAAGCCTTGCAATCGCGGAGACAAAAGCACAGAACGGACAGCGCTGGACCGTCAAACAGATGGAGTCCCAGAAGAAAAAACTGGAATCCCAGCTTAAGGCGCTGCTGGATGAGGGCAGGAAGGACGACCTCATAAACTTTGAGGAGCTGGGCATTGATTCCATCATGGTGGATGAGGCGCATATGTTCAAAAACCTTGCCATATTTTCAAAGATGTACAATGTTGCAGGGATTTCCAGTTCCGGTTCACAGAAAGCCTCGGACATGCTCTTTAAGTGCCAGTATATAACAGAGACTTACGGGAACCGTGGCATTGTTTTTGCCACAGGTACGCCAGTATCCAATACGATCTGCGAGATGTATGTCATGCAGCTTTATCTCCAGAAAACGGCGTTAGAAAACATGGGTATCCGCCACTTTGACACATGGGCGGCAAACTTCGGGGAGGTGACGACGGCGCTGGAGCTTACCGTGGAGGGGACGGGCTTCCGGCTTAAGAGCAGGTTTAACAGGTTCACAAACCTGCCGGAGCTGATGAACACCTTCAAGGAGGCGGCGGATGTCATAACCGCTGACATGATAAGCCTTCCCGTGCCAGAACTGCGCGGTGGGAAACCAGTCATTGTCAACAGCGAACCAGGGTGGTTTGTAAAGAATGTCATGGAAGATTTTGTGGTGCGGGCAGAA
This sequence comes from uncultured Lachnospiraceae bacterium, assembly GCA_947175175.1. Lineage (GTDB taxonomy): Bacteria > Bacillota > Clostridia > Lachnospirales > Lachnospiraceae > COE1. Next base: position 5,359 of record CAMWLV010000017.1, on the reverse strand, counting down.
AGGATCAGGAACGGGAACGTCGATCCAAGCGAGGACAATTTTTTGAAGATCACCCATGAGGCAAGGCTCCTCGGGACGGATGCAAGGCTTTTAGAGCGTGATGCGCCAGATGATCCGGACAGCAAATTAAATAAGGTGGCACAGAATGTGGCAGCCGAATATTTTGCCGGAAACAGGGACGGTAAAATAGGCTGCCAGCTCGTTTTTTCCGACATCGGGACGCCAAAGGCTTCGTGGAGTGCAGACTGGGAGGAAAAATTTGCGGGTGGTGAGAGGGAGTTTGATGTTTATAATTATTTAAAGACAGAGCTTGTAAAGTCCGGCATTCCCGCGGAGGAGATCGCCTTTATACATGATGCCTCGACGGATGCGCAGAGGGACACTCTTTTTAAGGAGATGCGGACGGGTAAGAAAAAAATACTGATCGGTTCCACTGACAAGTGCGGGACCGGTGTAAACGTACAGACGCACCTTACGGCAATGCATCATGTAGACTGTCCCTGGAAGCCCTCCTGCATTGAGCAGAGGGACGGAAGGGGTATCAGGCAGGGAAACGAGAATGGGGAGATCGCAGTCTACCGCTATGTGACAAAAGGGACCTTTGATGCGTACTCATGGGCGCTGGTGGAAAATAAGCAGCGTTTTATCTCGCAGGTCATGACGAGCAGGGCCGTATCAAGGACTTGTGAGGATATAGACGAAGCAACGCTCTCGTATGCGGAGATCAAGGCCGTGGCGACCGGGAATCCTAAAATAAAGGAAAAGATGCAGCTTGAGAATGACGTGCAACGGTTAAAGGTCTTAAAATCGAGCTATGACAGACAGCACTATGCCCTTGAGGACAATATCATGATCCATTACCCGAAACAGATGGCAGCGGCAGAGGAGCGGCTTGCCTGCGTGCGCGGCGATATAGCTGCAGCAGGGGCGGCAAATGCAGCGGAGCCGGATTTTGCCATCACGGTAAAAAATAAAAGGTACACGGAACGGACGGAAGCGGGAAATGCCGTGATAGAGGCAATGGCTGACTGTGATGAGAAAGAAACAATATCTGCCGGGCAGTATAAATGCTTTGAGTTCCTTCTGCGGAAGGATGTCCTCGGATACAGGTATATGATCCTCCGCGGAAAGACAGACCACAGCACGGATCTCTCGTCAAGCCCTGTCGGGAACATGGTAAAGCTGGAAAACATCGTGGCAGGTATGGAACAGAGGGCCAGGAACCTTGAAGACCAGATCGGGCAGCTGCGCCGTGACATGGAACAGTCAAAACAGGAGTATGAAAAACCATTTATTCAGGAAAAAGAGCTTGCTGAAAAGACAGCCCGCTTAAATGCACTTAATGCCGAGCTCGACCTTGAGAACAGCAGGGTGCAGGATATTGCAGGGACGAAAGAGCCTGAAAACGGCAGGGTGGCGGAGTCCGGGATGCAGTATGGGACAAGGAAAAACAGCAGGGATGGGCGATAAGGAACCAGCTTATTGTCATACTTATTTTTCTAGTACAGGACAAAAATACAGATAACAAATGGAGGCTGATTATGGAATATGCAGTAAAATTAAACGCAGTTACCAGCCCTGATTCAAACGTCAGGGCATTTGCGTCAGTTACGTTTGGTGATTCATTCAAGATCACCAATATAGCAGTTGTGGAGGGAAAGGAGAAACAGCTTTTTGTTTCAATGCCGTCTTTTAAGAGTAAGGAGCGGGACGGGCACAACCAGGTAATTTATAAGGACATATGCAATCCCATCACAAAGGATTTCCGGGAAAGGCTGTATGGAGACATTCTTGGTTTATATGATCAGATGAAACAGTCTGGAAAGCCGGAGATCCATAAGGAGGCGGGGATAAAGAAGGAACCGAGGTTCACAGTCAGGGTGACACCGTTTGAGAGGGTAGGGAGCAGCATTTTAGGTCTTGCCCGTATTTATTTTGAGGACAGCTTTGTAGTTGGAAATGTCAGTATCTTGAAGGGCAGGGAAAAGGAGTTTGTTGCGATGCCGTCCTACAGGACGAACCAGACTGGAAAGGATGAAAAGCCGCAGTATCAGGATGTGTGTTTCCCGGTTACAAAGGAGTTCCGTGAAAAACTCCATGGTAGTATCCTTGCGGCATACAGGCAGGAAAAACGGCTTTCAGCGGGTAAGGACAAAACACAGGCGGCGGTACAGACAAAGACGGAAAACAGGGGTACAGACAGATGTGCAGCCCCTCATTAAGGAGGTCCTGCTATATATGTGGCAGGACAAAAGAGCCTTTCATTAAGGATGGGTGCGGCAGCATATGGTATATATTTTGTAACAGGATTGTATAAACAGGGATGATGATCATGCCCATAAAAGCTGTGAATTGAAAGAAACACAGGTGTGCAGGCATATAAAGGTTTATATACATCAAATTTGTGCTGATGCCTGGGGTTGGCAGACAGATTTGCTTACCAGCCCAGGCACCAGCAGAATGGAGGATTCATATGGAGCAGGTAAAAGAAAACGTTAAAATGACAAAGGATCAGATTATACATGAATTAATGGGAATGCTGAAACAGAACCAGCAGAAAGAAGAGTCAAACGATATTTTTGAGATGGCAGCATATATTGACAGCATGGAAAAGAAACTGGACGCAGTGACAGGGGAACTCGTAAATATAAAGAATGTGCTTGTGGAGATGGAGCGCAGGCAGGAGAAGAAGCCATTGAGGGAGATGGTATCAGATGCGGCAGAAAAACTGGAGCAGAAATGCCAGTCAGTAAAGCATCAGCTTTCTGAGGTTAAGGCTGGTATCAAAACAAAGGCAGCGGATATCATAAAGGATGTCAGGATCAAAGGAAAAGCTGCACTGAACAGGATAGCAGAATTTCTCTGTGTAAAGGATATCCTTATCCAGATGAATGAGCGGGTCAAGAACATGCACAGGGACGTATCACATACCATAGATAAGATTGAATCCTTTGGGGCAGGAATGAGGGAGGCAGGGCAGAAGATCGCCAATGCTTTCAGAGTCATTGCAGACAGGCCAGAAGTGGACTATTCCCAGAAGAAAAAGAAGTTTTCGAAAACAGAGTTCTTTGTAAAGCCGTGGAAGGTGATACGTGACCGGCTTGAAGCTGTTGAAGGAAGATATGACAGACTGATAGAAAAGCTTGACAAACTTGCCATTGATGTTGAAATGAACAGGGAGAAAGCTGCTGAAAGCAAATCTGAAAATAGGCAATATTCAGGACAAAAGAGCAATCCATCAATGGCAATGATAGCAGAGCCGGAGTGTCAGTATGGTGCAGAGTTGTTTGAAAAGCACCAAAAATGCCATGAGACAAAAACACCTATAACGCAAAATATAAAAAAGCCTACTACTATAAAGGGAAGGTAAAACTACATTTATGCAGTGTAAGCTTCTACGCCTACACTGCATAATGCAGATTCTTTTCTTTGACTTTTTTCACAGCAAGATAATCAGGAATTAGTTTTTTTATCCTGTCTACAAGCACTTCATCATATTCCTCATCATACTGCACTTCTAATTTATCTGCACTGATTATGGCACAACCACTCTTTTCATCATACACACTGTCCCTTATCCAGAATTTTATTATAAGGATTTCATTGTAACCATCAGCTTCAAAGCATATCTCGATTTCCTCATCAAGAAAAAAGTCGATGTGCCTGTTTTTAATATACATTGGGGAACCATTTTTAAAATGCATGGTAATGTCATAACATTCTATTGCCAGATTAATAATGTTTAAATCCCCAATCGCACTCTGAAAACTTTCCCCGTTATTGATTTCAAACGCAATAGCCCTGAGACAGTCGTAATTCAGATCAACTTTTCTTGAGAAGGCTATAATCCGCTCAATCTCGTTATAACGGGATTTATCCAGTTTGTCGAAAAGATATGTCCTTATTTCTTCGGAAGACGGATATTCAAATCGAAAATGATAGTGAAAGCGTCCCGGACGGTTCACAATAAAATCACTAAGTTTTCTGATATCATTGCAGGTAATGACAAATAATTTTTTTTCGGATGAAATCCCATCAAATAATCCCAGGAGTGCCGCCTGGGCATCGACTTCTCCCTCTGAAACCTTAACATCTCCAAAAGTCTTGTCAAACTCGTCAAAAAGTACCATTACATTCTGGTCTATTGTTTCAATATAAGAGGAAATTCCTGAAATATATTTGTCCACTATTATGACAGGTATGTCATGTTTCAAAGCCTCAACAGATATAAGCTTTGCAAACAATGACTTTCCAATCCCTTTGCTCCCGCTTAGGATAACGCCAAGATTTCTGTCAAATAGTTCATATGACCTCAGCACCTTTTCAACCTTTTTCTGGTGCTCCCCATAGATTTTATTCTCCTTCACTACAATGTCGGCATATTCGTCCAGATAAAACCCTAACATCTTTTCAAATTTTATAATATAGGTCTTTGCCGGAAGCTTGTCATACGTTGTCACAGTATCATTGTAAATTTCAACCTTTGTACCTATCTTTATCGCTTTCATATGTTCCTCCTGGTATAAGCTGTTCTGTCGAATCATGGGTTTGTTCTGTTTCAGTTTGCTCATCAATGATTTGTTCTGCTTCCATGCCTGCCATGAAAATTAAGACTTTTGCAACCTGCTCCTGGGGCATATCCATGATTTTCTTAATTACTGCATCCCTGTTTATCATTTTAACTTGAACATCTCCTCTTGTTATTGAATGATTCAAGTACAAATTAACTCATTACATTTGCCAAGATGTTTGCCTTGACTTATTCAAGTGCTTTTGTTATCGTATAAATTACAGGAGGTACACCCATGAATCAATGTGATAGAATTAAACTCATATTACAGGAAAACAATCTGAAACAAAAACAATTGGCTGCTGAAATTGGCGTGACAGAAAGCTACATATCCAAGCTTCTTAAGAATCCCAATATTGGTTTATCCCAATCCCTTGCTACACTTATTGAGGAAAAATATGGTTATAATGCTGAATGGTTACTTGATGGAGCAGAGCCAAAACTAAAACAGGTCAGTAAAAACAATGAACTGTCTGAACTCCATCAAAAAGCTATTTCGCAGCTGGAAAAATTGAATGACAATCAGGTAAAAGCTGTTCTCGCATTTATTCATTCATTGAATGAAGTAGAAAAATCTTTTTCCTCGGACTTCGAATAACGAATGCATGTGATTAATATAAATTTTTTACTATTTGCTTCCTTATATCTTGTGCATAGATGTATAATCGCAATTCAGGTGATGCTTTTAACGAAAAGGGCAATTTTATGTAAAATCTCATAATTCCACACAATAATCTATTACTAACGAGTAAAAAATTCTATATTTATGGACTATATATAGTATTATAT
>CAMWLV010000016.1 GCA_947175175.1 uncultured Lachnospiraceae bacterium | reverse complement strand
AGGGATTTAGCGGACTTAACTATATACGTAATTTGTTCCGCTTTTGTGTTTTAATCAATATTGGAAGATATGGTTTTGCCGTACTATTCTATTATACACCTCCACATGGATTTGAGGTTGTCAAAACCTTCACAGACAGTCAGGAAATGTTCGATTACCTGTGGGAAGAATGGCTTGATTCACAGCTGATCAGACTTGCAGAGTCTATGAATATGGGCGATATCGACTATGATAAAATTATTGAAAAACTACCCAAGCATAAACAGACAGAACTTCTAAGTCAACGGGAAGTTTTTTTGAAAAAGGCAGATTTCAAGGATGTTTAATCCAACCAACAATCCATCTTATGATAAAGTAAATAAATTAATAATAGATGGTGAAAATTTTGACAAAAAAGAATTTGCTTTCTCGCTGCAATATCCTCTGGCTGCGCACTGTTGTCCTTCTTCTCAAATGTGCCTGATTGCCTGTACAACTCATACTCCTGATACATCACCTGTAATACTGCGATCATATGAATCCAGAAAGTGTCTTCTTAGGAAATTCTTTTTGTAAATCCATTGTCCCTGCCACTTCCTTTTCTTATAAAAAAGCCCAAAACCTTCGTTTGTATCTGAACCATAACATTTTTCATATGCCAGGGTCAAGTTGTGTCCTTTTTAACTACGCGATTAATGACTTTTCGATTTCCATATGTTATACTGGTTATACCAATTCAAAGGAGGGAGTCCATATGGCATTAACAAACGAAGACTTATTAGCAATATCACAACTGCTAGATGTTAAGATCAGTTCCACTTTCCAGTCAGAACTGCAGCCGATCAGAGATGATATCAGAGATTTGAGAGCTGATATGAACGCCGAATTCAGTAATGTATATGCTGAATTTAATAACGTGTATGCTGAATTTAATAACGTGTATGCAAAATTTGATAATGTGAACGCCCAATTTGATAGCGTTAACGCCCAATTTGATAACATAAACGCGAAATTTGATAATATATATGCTGAGTTTAATAATGTATATGCTAAGTTTGACAATATAAAAGCAGAATTCAGTAATGTTTACGCTGAGCTTAATACTATAAATACCCGCGTCCAGGCTATTAATTTACACCTTGAAAATACCACTGACAAAAACATCCAACTGCTGGCGGAAAACTATGTTCCGGCTGCGAAACGATATGAAAAAGCAGTTCCAGAAATACAGGCAATGCAGGCTGATATTGATATTATGAAAAAGATACTGGCGGAACACAGCGAAATACTGCAGAAATTTGCCTGATAGTAAAATGCATAAAATTTCCCTTGTCTTAGAACTTATTTGTAAACTGTTCTAAAACAAGGGATACTTTTTTAGACATTCCGGTCATCCTTTTTCTTCAACAGCTGTGAAGTATCCAAGGTCTGCTCAGGCTGCTTGGGCTTCTTTTGTTTCTTCTGTCTTCTCTCTGTTTTTGCCGCTCTTGTTGTCTGCGCTTCTTCCATTTCTGGCACCTGCGCTATGCCGCTCTGTGTCCCCTGGACAGTGTCTTCGGCGGACTGTCGCGCTTTTCTTTCTCTTCGTCCCGCCATAAACGGAATTCCCTTTGGCACATACTGGAACCGCCGCATTGCCACGTCTGCAAGAAACAGACAAACCGCAAACGCCAAGAGCCAGTTTGTCAGAGAATAACTCTCCCTTGCCTTTGTGGATAGCCGTGTCCATATCGAATCCTGTTCTGTGATAATCCTGCCATACTGCTCCACAAAACGGATATAAGCGTCCGCACTCACGTCAAATTTGTATTCGTCTGAAAACTGCACTGCGGCGGCGGTAGTCATATAGTTCTGTATCTCCCCGCCCTCTGTGCGGCGTATATTAAAGTGGTATAAACCTGTCTGCAGTGTGGAAATTTCTGTCTTGTATTTTCCCGGCGCTGTTGCATGAAGTTTTTCCTCTGTTGTATTGCCATTTGGATCAATGACTGTCACCAGGATCTCTGTGGCACTGCCATAATCACTCGTCTGATAGTCCACCTCTGTCCGCTCGCCGACAGTCACCACATTTACGCTGTCTTCTCCCATACCGGCATTTCCAGTGGAATAATCCACAATGCGCTTCCACAGCTGCACATAATCCTCCTGTCCGGCAAAGGCGCCCGTCCATTCGCCGGTGACATCGCTGTTCCACGCTGCTGTTCTGCCCAATCCATACTGCCACACTGTCAAAATCGGATCGCCCTTATCCCCAGACACAATCACAGGACTGGAAGCAGTCTTGGGCGTCGCAGAGATATATCCATAAAGTGTCGGCCAGCCACCCGGAAACAGATTGCTGGTCAGCTCATGGCTCTGCTGCACGGCCAGGGAAAAGACACCATTTTGGATATAGCTGTCCCCCCCTAAGAAGACCTCCTGCGCAAAAATCTTTGGAATATCACTGGATTCATCGGAATAATAGTATCTGCCGCCACACTGATCCGCCAGATGCCTCAACAGCCTTGTATCTGAACTGTCACCCACTGCCACAGTGGATAGCGTGATATCACTATCTGTACAATCGCCGATCACATCTGCAAAGTTGTCTGTCTCTCCCATGCCGTCCGTCAAAAGTACGATATGCTTGATAGACGCCTCACTTCCCGTAAGCACCCTGACTGCCTCCTGCAATGCAGGTTTGATCGTGGTGCCGCCGCCATCGCTGATCTGCTTGATTTTGTCCTTGATCGCCGCCTTGTCATCTGCCAGTCTGAGTTCAACCTGCCACTTATACTGGTCATCAAAGGTCAGAATCCCCACATAGTCAGAGTCATTCAGGTTGTCCACTGCCACTTCCGCCGCCCTGACAGCAATGTCCAGATTGCTGATGCCAAAATTCCCCACACTGCCCGTCATACTGCCGGAACGGTCAATTACCATGACCATTGCCATCGTCGGCATTTCGTTTACGCCCCGTAGCTGCATATCCACCGGCAGCACTGTCTCCAGTACCGTCCCCCGATAGCCGCCCAGCGCAAAACTGTCCTCACCGCCGCAGCAGATAAAACCGCAGCCGTAATCTTTCACATAGGTCTCCAGATTGTCCAGAAACTTCTCCGGCAAATCATCAATATAAGTATTCACCAGTATGATCGATTTGTAATCCAGCATATCATTGATGTTATCCGGCGCATTCCGCGCAGAGACTACATTGTAATCACAGCCAGCCGCGCTCAGAACAGAGGCAAAACCAGATATACTGACATTTCGACCTGATATGACTAAAACCCTTGGCGGTGTCTCCACCACAGAGTAGGCGCTGAAAAAATCATTTTCCTGACAGGTGTCGCCCTGCGCCTGCACCTGCACCCGCAGATTTTCTGTCGCGCCGCTGTCCGTATTGGCATCCACCTGCGCGCTGAATATAAAGCGGTTGCTTCCCTTGTTCAGATGCACGTTGTTCGCCGCCGTCTGACTGCTTCCATTATAGAGCGCGATCACTGCATCTGTGTCATAATTACTCTCCACCAGCACTGTAATCGAATACTTATCGCCTGGATGCAGATACGCTGGAAGCGTGACATTGTCAATATAGGCATCGGGTATCTCCTCGTTCTCGTACAACAGTGTCAAAAGTTCTGCCTGACCTGCCGTCAACGCCTGCGCCATATTGCGGATATCACCCCTTGTCTCCTTACCGTCTGTAAGCACCACAAGACGCTTGCTGTACTCCCCTGGAATCAGCGTAAGTGCCTTGGAAACAGCCTCCTCAAAGTTTGTCGCCGCCTTTTCCGGCAGTGTCAGCAGTCCGCCATAATGCCGCTCTGATGTCAGGAACTGCTCCACAAGCGTGTCTTTTCCAAAGGTCACGATACCATAAGCATTCCCGGAAGGCATCTTTGCAATCGTCTCCTGCAGATATTTTTCCGCCTCGTCAAGATGCTCCTCATTGCTGTTGGATAAATCCACCACAAAGACCGTCGCAGTCTTGCCGCTGCCCCTGTAAATCCGTATACCAAAAAACGCCAGCAGCACGCACAGGAATACCACACCGCGCACGGCCAGATAAAATTTTCCCCGATAGCGCATCTGACGCACATAGACAATCCACTCAATCACTAAGAGTGTCAATGCCAACAAGATAAAAAGATGCCTGACCGTCTGTTTCATTTTCTGCTGGCGCACTGCATCAGAGCTGTTAGTCGGAAGGTTCTCCAAATCCGCCTTTATTCTGCCGTCTGACTCTGTGGCAGTCTGGAAACGCACCACATAATTTTCCTGATAATCCTCATTTCCTATTGTATACAGACCTGCCCTGTCCGGGCGGCTGTCAAACTGGCTTCTGTCAAGCTCTGCCCATGGCTGCAGGGCAATCTCCTCCCCCGCATAATAGACATTTGTAGCAAGCCATGAAGTGTCCGAGAGATAGATCATGGCATTTGCCAGAAAGACTGGAAACTCCGCACGTAACGGAAAATCGGACTCCCGTATGTCAAACCCGACGACAATTTCCTTCCTGTCTTCCAGCTCCCTGTAATAGCCCACGCACTTCCCGTTGTACTCCAAAAAGCTCTCCGCCCCCTCCGGAAGCGCAAAGCAGTACGCAGTATTCACACCAATTGTAAAACCAGACAGCCCCGCGGTCAGGTCACAGTCCGTCATATCCAGCACCACATTTTCCAGTGTCTCTGCGACATCTCCCCCGGCACTGCCAAAGACCAGTCGGTTAGCCGCCTCTATCTGTGGTATCTGACCTGCATCATAGATCACGATATTATAGCCCTGTTCTTTCAGTGGAGTTCTTGGTGTCAATAACGATTCTAATGATTCATCGGAATCTGACGCTGGATTTGCCGCTGCATCCGTCTTTGCCTTGACAATACTTTCTCCCGTGACGGCGAGATACGCTTTTTCTATAAATGTGTTCCCTTCACCGACAAGCAGTCCCCGCATCAGGTTTTCCCTGCTTTTCACTGCTGCTGAGTCATTGTCACGCGCAAGACTGTCATTTGAACCGCCGGAAAATGCAATATTATCGATTCGTGAGGTAATCGTCCGTCCCTGCCAATCTACCTCTTCAAAAAAACAAATTCTGCTCTCAGACGGTGCCAAGTTCATCGGCGTCAACGCAATCACTTTTCTATCATAATTCTCGTCATCATATAAGCTGACATCGAACGAAACTTCCTCGTCACTGTAATTCGTGATACTCACCATCACATCATACAAACCGTCCTCACGGCTGGAGAATGCCGTATATTCGTTCGCGACATTGCAGGACATGTCGCCTACTACATACAATTCTTTATCTGCGTTGCTGCGCAGCTCCCCAAACGCAGATGCACCTGCGCCATCCGTGTAGACAAGCACATCCGCGGCATTCTCTTCCTCGGAAGTACCCTGATCAGCAACAGCTCCGATCAAGGTATCCAATGTCGTCTGTGCCTGCGTGAGACTTCCGCCGCTGTCACTGCACTCTATGCCCTGCAGTGTGCGCACCAGACTGTCCGCGTCCGCGATATCCACCGCCAGAAGCTTTGCTCCCGTGGCATCTGCCGTTACAACAGAAAAACGGGTATTCTGCGCTGTCCGCACATAATCGCACGCCTGCTCCACTGCCTCCTCAAGACGGCTCTTTCCCGAAGCACCTACATGCTGCATGCTTGCGCTGGTGTCGATCAGCAACACCTTTCTCCCACCGCTGCGTCCATTGATCTGAATAAATGGCGACATCAGCGCAACCACCAGCAGTGCAATGATCAGAATCTGCAGATACATCAGAATGTTGTGCACAAACTTCTCAAAAAAAGTCCGTGACTGTTCGTTTTTCAGCAGCTTTTTCCACAAAAGATTGGAGGAGATCAGATAGTCTGTCCCCTTTGGCTTTAATAAATATAAGATAATAATAATCGGAACCGCTATTAGAAAGAAAAGCGGCCATAAGCTCTCAAATATCATATAATTTTCTCAGCTCCTGAAAAATCAGTTGATAAATATCCGTTTCCGTACTGCACACTGCATAAAACGCGCTCCTCCGCGCGCACTCCTTTTGCAGCCTCGACAAAAAATCCTGCACCGCCTGGTCATACACACGGATACTTCCGGCATCCAGCGTCAGGCGCAAAGTACTCTTCTCTTCCATATCAATCAGGTTGCGCGTGCCCGTAAGTTCTGTGGAAAGCCCGACGGAAAGCTCCTCGCCCGCCAGCACATGCAGAAGTGCCGTCCGCTGTCTCCTGTACTCCAGAAAGCGCAGGATCTTCCCCACCGTCTCCTGCTCCTGACCAGAATCCACAAAAGACTCCTGCAGAAAGTCACTGATGATCATAGTCACTCCTGGTCCTTTCATCGGGAGTTTCCTGACAGCTTCACCCACATCGACTTTTCCGTCAAAAGAGCGCTGCAATAGCCAATCCGTAAGCCTTGGCAGTGTACGTTTCCCACCGCCAGCCACAAAGGGCTGCTGCATCTGCTGCATGTCATAGAGCATCACGCGGTCCATATTATTGAGTCCCATGTAGGCAAAAGCTGCTGCCAGCGTACAGGCGAGTGCGCTCTTTTTCCTAATACCATACTCCATGGAAGCACTGGTATCTATTAATATAGAAACAACAGCTTCCTTCTCCTCCATGTACTCCTTCACATACAGCCTGTCAAGCCGCCCATAGGCATTCCAGTCAATGCGCCGTATGTCATCGCCGGGCATATACTCCCGAAAATCTGAGAACTCCGTAGAAGACCCCTTTTGTGTCGATTTGCGGTTTCCCGTCAGATTCATGGAAGCCCTGTGTCCCATCGCCAGCCGAAGCCGGGAGAGCTTGTCAAAAAATGCAGCGTCCAGTGTCATTGTCATAATTTCGCATTCTCCTCCAGTATTTTCCAGGAACTGTCAATGCAGCAGTTCCTTAATGACATCATCCTCACTGATTCCCTCACTGATAGCGTCAAAACTCAGGATAATGCGATGCCTGAGCACAGGAAATGCCATCTCCTTCACATCCTGAAACGAGACATTAAAGCGTCCCTCCAGAAAAGCCTTTGCCCTTGTCGCACGGATCAGCGCCTGCGCAGCCCTCGGGCTGGCGCCCTCTTTGATATAAGGATTGCCGGCATGGGTATCCATGACGATATCCAGCAGATAATCCATCACCGCGTCGGCAATGGGAATCTGGTTCACCAAAGCCCTCGCCGCCAGCAGTCCCCTGCTGTCTATCTGCTTCATAATCACGGGCTCCTGGTTTCCCTCTGTCAGGGCGACGATTCCCTTTAACTCCTCCCTGCCCGGAAAATGGACTAAGATCTTGAACATAAAACGATCCAGCTGCGCTTCCGGCAATGGATAAGTACCTTCATTCTCGATAGGATTCTGCGTGGCAAGCACGAAAAAAGGCTCCGCGATGGCATGACTGTCATTTCCCACTGTCACAGTATGCTCCTGCATCGCCTCCAGCAATGCAGACTGCGTCTTAGGCGTGGCACGGTTGATCTCGTCCGCCAGGATCAGATTTGCAAAGATTGGCCCCCGCTCAAAGGAAAAAGCACTGCCCAGCTCGTTCTTGATTATAATGTTCGTCCCCGTCACATCGCTCGGCATCAGATCCGGTGTAAACTGAATCCGCTTGAATGACAAGTCAAAAACCTTGCCAATTGTACTGACCAGTCTCGTCTTGCCCAGTCCCGGCATACCTTCCAATAACACATTGCCCCCTGTGAGCATGGCAAGCATGACCTGACGAATGATCTCACGCTGCCCGATAATCCCCTTCTGAATCTCCCTCTCACAAGCCGCAATCCTCTGTGCCATGTATGCAGGATCCTGCAGTCCGCCGTTCACCCATTCACTCATATCCTTCTATCCTCCATAAACTTTTGTCGATATCCTAAGGATCTGTCACGAAATAACCTTTCATTTTGACTCGTCTAAATCCACACATGCGTCGTTGTCGTCAATCGGCGTACGTCCAGTACGCCTCACTCCTCCGCCTAGCCTGTATGAATTTATTCTGCATCAAAATTGAAAGTTATTTCATGACAGCTCCTAATTAAAATTCGAGAAATACGCCTTTATGATCTCCTCCATACCGCTGGGATATTTTCCCGCCGCGATTCCCTCATAGGCGTTCTGCTCATAGCTTCCGATCACTGCCTCGTGGGACATGTGTGTTCCCTCCCAGCTCAAACCGTTCTGGGCATGAAAATACTCGGAGGCATCGTGGTCTACCGCATTTCCTGTAAGATTGCCACTGTCAGCAATATCGTTCGGAATGCTGACATAGTCATGTGGTGTATCGGCAGTGCCGGTCCCCCTGCCGCTCCCAGGCTCGCCGTTCCCGTCATTATTGCCATTATTTCCATTCTGTCCGCCATTTCCATTATTACCGGGCTGTCCGTTTTGACCATTTTGTCCGTTCTGTCCACTGCTGCCATTCTGTCCGTTTTGACCATTGCCGCCATTATTTCCGTTATTGCCGGATTGTCCATTTTGACTGCCTTGTCCGTTCCCACCGTTATTGCCAGACTGCCCTGCATTTCCCTTGGCAAGCTGCGCTCCGCTCATCTCCTGCATTTTGTTTGACAATGCCTGCAAGGATTCCGCAGTGACAGATGAAACCGTCGCTCCGTTCTGCAGACTCTGTGCAAGACTTGCCAGCTGACTGCCCATATTTTCATATCTATAATTCAGCTTTTCTGTCGCTGCCCGCATCATCTCATTGGAAGACACCTGTTGATACTCAGACTGGGAAGCCTGCAGACTCTCAATCATCTCCTGCAGCATTGCCTGCTGTTCCGGCGTCAGCTCTTCTTCCTGCTCCAGCTGCTCTAATGCCTCTACAACTTCCTGGATCTCTTCTGTCTTCTCCTTTGCTTCCTCCTTGACACTGTGCAGTTCCCTTGCACGCTCCTTCATCTCTGAGGGCACCAGTGCCAGAACGATCAGCACCGCAAACAACCCCATAAGGGAACCAGTCTTTTTCCATGGAGGCAGCAGCGCTATCCGTATTTTATCCTGATGCACCTGAAGCTGGTTCATGGCATCCGCGCGCTGAAGTGCGACCAACGCACCTTCTTTTTCCAGATTCCCATAGGCAGTGACAATCCGCTCGTCAAATCCAAAGCTATCCATCACAAGCGCGGTCTGTTCCATACTTGTCCGCTTCGCATATGCCGCCACTGATGCTGCCAATAGTGCGAGAATCAACGCCAGACCAGTATAAAGACCAACATAGTAAAGAGGCATCACAAAGGCTGCCGCCTGAAAAAGGATTCCCACACCCGCGCCAATGCTCAATGCAGACACTAGCTTTTTCATAAAATCTGCCAGATTCAACCTCTGCCGACAGTTCTGTATCACTTTTACAAACTCACTCTGCCCCATTCTACTCCCTCCACGATATAATTTGATTCATTTAGAACCCCCGAAGAATGACCCTGCCATTCTTCCAAAAACTAAGAAACTCTTAGAGTTTCTTAGTTTTTTTGCGTCCCGATGTACGTATCGTTGTAGTATTCATAGGGTTCACCCTCCACGCCGCCACGATCATAAACAAGATTGACAAACACAGAATACACGCCGCCGACAAGAACATCCATGCTTTTCCCTGAGAAAGATGATACGTCAGAAATCCAACCTCACTCCTGTCAAAGTTAGAGCCTGCCGTCCCAAATAAGGACTCCCCTGTCATGATCTGCATGAAAAATTCCTCAAAGAACACACCCGGATTGAACAGCAGAAACAGCATGGATTCCCCCGTACTGTCTCCTTCCGTCCACAGCAGATTCAAAATCATAGGAACAAATGTCAAAATATAAATCACAAAATAAAATGCAAACGACAAAACCACCGCCGATATGGATTTGCGGCAGAACGACGAACAGAAAATGCCAATACTGCCTGATAACACTGACAACAGGATAATAGCGAGCACAAAGTAAAGCAGACTACTCCACGCAAGACCTCCCACCACAAACGAAAGCGCCATGATCGGCATTCCCGCAGCCACAAAAAAGAGGATACGAATCACTGCAGATACTACTTTCCCCAGTACGATAGAAAAAGGGGACATGCAGGTTGTCAACATGATATCAAAAGTCTGCCGCTCCCTCTCTCCTGAGATAGAAGACGCTGTGATAATCGGCACAATCAGTGCCACAATACACACCTGCGCAATCGCAAGCACCGGAAACAGGTAGATCAGATAACTGTAAATATTATTATTACTATAATATCCTCTGCCCTCTGTCTGAATCACCGCCAGCGCCAGCAGAAAAGCCATCACAAGCACTGCATCATAAGCAAACAGCCCCCAACTCAGGCGCATGCTGCGCGCTGTCACCTGCAGGTCTTTTTTCACAAGTGGATTCCACCATAGTTTCACTGTGCGCCACCTCCTGTCAACTGCATAAACAACGATTCCAGACTGCCTTCCTCCCTGTAAAATCCTGTCAGGACAACCTGATTCTGAATCAGCTGCCCGATCAAGACACTCGTCTGTTCATCTGTACCATTGTTTGTAATGATGATCTCATTCTCCCTGACCGACTCTACCACCACACCCACCTGCTCCATCAAGATCCGCACCGCAGTCTCAATACCAGAGACAATCTGGATATGAATACGCTTTCCGCCTGCTACCTGCTGCATGATGTCCTCAATGCGCCCTGCCATGATCAACTGCCCGCGGTTCATGATCCCAATACTCGTACACATTTCGGAGAGCTCCGAAAGAATGTGGGAACTGATCACAATTGTCTTTCCCATAGAATGCAGATTCTTTAACAGTTCCTTCATCTCCACCCGCGCCCGCGGATCCAGACCAGAGCTTGGCTCGTCCAATATCAGGAGTTTCGGATTGTGAAGCAGCGCCCTTGCCACACAGAGACGCTGCTTCATGCCGCGTGAGAGCGTGTCCACATAAAATTCCTTCTTGTCCGAAAGGTTTACGAGCTCCAAAAGGTCATCTGTCAGCTTGGCAATATCGCGCGACCGCATCCCGTACATGGAACCATAGAAATCCATATACTCATGTACTTTTAAATTATCATACACACCAAAAAAATCCGGCACGTAACCAATCAACCGCTTCATTTCCTTACTGCCCATACGGGCACTGGTATTCCCGATCTGTACAGATCCGCCGCTTGCCTTGAGCAGACCACAGACAATGCGTATCGTGGTTGTCTTTCCAGCGCCGTTTGGTCCCACGAAACCAAACAGATCGCCCTCTGGAATGTGCAGGGAGAGATGATTGACCGCTGTAAACGTGCCATAATTTTTCGTCAGATTATTAATATATAGCATAGAACCCCTCCCATCACTGAACAGCATACAGACAACCGTAAGCCGTCTCGCTGCAGTCGTCTTCCACCACTTTATGCCAGTCTTCTGTTATACCAATGATCATTGTCCCGCCAGAATAATTCTCCCTGGTATACATTTCATAGATCCCTGTTCCTAACGCCGCGATCGTATCATAATCTTTTTCCTTTTCATCATAGGCGAACTCGCGTACAAAATACTGTAGTACGGCGTTTATTGCTGGACCTTTGCTATTTTGCCAGGACGAATAAACCGGCTCTTTCAGAGTGCAGGTTTCCCCTGCCAGAAGACCGTCGTAAACATACAGGTCATCATCGGCAATAACCGCAAAATACTTGAAATCCTGACTGGTCTCATTTGTCACTGTTCCTGCAATCCCCCACTGTGCAGAGGTTGTCAGCTCACTCGAAATACTGCCCGTCTCCATATTCTGAGATGTCCCTGCCAGAAAATAACCGTCTTCAAATCCACTGTCAGGATTCAGCCCAAAAGAAATCCTGTCCCCTTCTCTGCGAACATGATAATGATACTGATCTTCTGTACTTGTGTAATAATAACTTCCAAAAATCGGACCCACATAATCATATCTCTCTGCCAGCTGCAATCCCCATTCCTTGTGACCGGCATCATAACAGTGCATATATGTCACATTGTCATTATTCTGACCAGAAAGCTTTTCAACTGTCACGGAATACACCCTGGTATTGACGACCTCGAACCCTCTTCCGGCAAAGTATACCAGAAGGATTGCCGCAAGTACTGTGACAGGAACTGCCCCCCAGTACCAATCCCGCTTTTTCATGGCTCGCAGTATCAAGTAAAGGATTGGACCCGCAAAAATCACATACGCGACAACGATCAATTTCAATCCGCCGAAGTTCAGACGGCTGCCGCCATTTCCAAAACTTCTAAAAATGCGGCTAATATAACTCACATTGTTATATTGATTTCCATAATTTTGGGAAATGCGCACATAGCCATTTGCATTCTGCAGAAGATCCCACACATAGCTCTCCCAGTTCTCAACGATTCGATCCGGCTGTCCCAGGTCAGACAGCGCATAGGGCACAAACTCCACTGCGCCATCACTCCATGAAGATATCATGATTAGGCTTTCTGGATCCATATAATACCGCCCAGTCGTATCTTTCAGTTCCGCCAGAGAAAGCTGCTCCAAGCCCGCGCCAAAATCCTCACTATAGCCATAACTGCTCTCTCCAGGCTCATTTACCAGAATGCACTCTATATCCAGAAAGTCCAGTCCGCTCAGCGTGTTCTCCGCATATTCTCCTGTACCGACAATCAACATTCCTCCATCGTTCACCCACTGTCTGATGTGATCCAGATCCTTGTCCGTCAGGATACTGGTATTATAATTATCTATTACCAGATATGTCAAAAAATCAAGAGAACCAGACAGATTGTCCTGATTCAGCTCCATTAAATTAATAGGAAACTCTATTCCGCCATAATAGACTCCCTCTCCTCCCATATCCAAATACGTAAGAGACCGGTAAGAATCACTCAGAATCCCCATAGAAAGCGCATCTGCCCCATCAAGTAAAAAGCGTCTATAGCTTTTCTCCGCAATCACGTTTGCTTTTTTATCCAGAAGGGACACTTTCATCGTCTCGTCCCACTCCTCTATACTGCCAACAGGTATGCTGACCACAAACTGCTTCGTACTGCCCTGCGGCAGGGAAAGCACAGTGTCATAGGCACAGCTGAGGGAATCATAGGAGATATCCATCTGCACACGCACTGTTCCCTCCCAGTCATCTCCCCGATTGCCAAGCGTCAGTTGAATATCATACGTCATATCATCTGACGAAAGCAGCTGTGCATCAATGTCAAATACCTGGCTTCCGCTTTTGTCAGTATCCTCAGCCGCAAGGCTTGTCCCTCCCAGAAGCATGACACAGAACAGTATTCCCAGCGTAAAAGTTACCCAAAACCAATTGCCTGTTTTTATCTTATTTTTCATATCCATCACCGCTCTCTGTATAAATAGTCGTTCTGATCCATTTTATGTACCCCTTGTATTTACATGTTCCGAAAACATTATACAAGACTTTCCTGAAAATAGCAATGTAAATAAGATTTGCATTTCCATTTATTACCTTAAAAATACCTTAAAAAAATCTTAAAAGTGGAGGTTCTTTTTGAACACTCCACTTTATCTTATTCCACTATCGATAAACAATTGCTTAGAATTCTTAGATCCTGACTGCTCCGACTGCCCTGATATTCATCGGATAAACATTGCTGTCACCTACGTATTTGGCGATATAGTTCACATAGTTGTCAGCCTCGGCAAGCGGTACAAGACACATGATCACACCTGCGAATCCGCCACCGTGCACGCGGCATACACCATCGCCGATTCCCTTTAGGAACAGCTCTGTGAGCGCGAGCGTCAACGTGATCTTCTGCTCCTTGCAGTTCTGCAACGAATAGCAGTTCTGCAAAAGCTCCCATGAAGAAGTACCCGACTCGTTGACAAGCCTCAATACCGTGTCAATGTCATCTGCCCCAATCGCAGCAGCCATCTCGTCCACCCTGCGGTTCTCCTCAAAGAAATGGATTGCGCGGAGCACTGCCCTGTCATTTGGTATCTCGTTCACATGGGCGAGCAGATTGTCGAGGTTTGTCTCACACAAAAGCTCCACACCGAGAACTTTCGCAGCCTCCTTCATCTCGTTCGGAATCCCGGAATACTCCTCACTCAGGTCTGCGTGTCCCTTTCCTGTGTTCACGATCACAAGACGATATCCCTTTTTCTCAAAGGAAAACGAAAGCGGCTTGTACTCTGGCTGGCTTCCATTCGAAAAATCAAAGAGCACCGGTCCGCCGACTGCGCATGCCATCTGGTCCATCATACCTGACGCCTTGTTCCAGTACACATTCTCAGAATATTTACCAATCTTCGCATAATCCGCACAGCTCATTGCGCCGTCGTTAAAGAAGTGGTTGACAATCGTGCACACAAGCATCTCAAATGACGCCGATGAGCTGACACCTGCCGCTGCAATCACGTTTGTGGATACAAATGCATCAAAACCGCCAACTTTGAAACCAAACTTCTGTGCACCCTCCATCATGCCGGCAAGAAGCGCCTCTGTACCGCTGACTTTTGCCACGCTGTCAAGCTTTGCGATGTCCACTACGATCTCCTTGCTGTAGCCCTCACTTGTGATGTGAATGACACTGCTGTTATTCGGTTGTGCCGCACCGACTGTATCCAGGTCAATGCTCCCTGCGATCACCTTGCCGCCATTGTGGTCTGTATGGTTGCCGATGATCTCCGTCCTTCCAGGTGCAGAGAAAAATTCAGCCTCATCATGACCATATTTTTTCTTGAAATTCTCCGCCAGTGCCCGGAAGCGCTCTGCGCTCTTTGCACTCTCTCCATAAACCTTTTCCAGTCTCTCACTGCTTGGGATATTCATTTTTAGTTCCTCCTTATATTCCGCTTTTTATCTTTTTTATTATACATCAAAATGTTTCAAAATCCAATAAATTCCTCTTGCGATCCGCACGTCTGGTTCCGAAAAGTGACCACCCTGATTCCACTCCAGAATCCCCTCTACATTTTTCTGATTTTCGCAGAGCATTGTGTACACTTTTTTCGTATGATCCCCTACTGTTGACATCAGCCTGTTTTTCGTCTTTTCCTCTTTATCACCAAGACTCAGGTAAATGTAATTCTTTTCGTCCCTGCAAGCTGCTTCCGCATTGTGGACATAATCAAGCCACCCTTCATACCACAGGGAACCAGAACAACTGACCACGCCCTTAAAAACATTACACTCACAGTATACCCACAGACTAAAAAGACCTGCAAGCGAATATCCGACCGGAAAACGGGCAATTTCGGACTCCTTTGCCTCAATATACGGAATGCAGTATTGCGTAAGCCACCATAATGTATCGCCCGCCTTTCCGCCAAAACCTTCTTTTCCAAAGACTGCCGGTGCTGCCCACGGCGAAAAATCATCATTCCAGTTTTCGGACTCATATGCTGCTAGCAGAAATTTGGCATCTGGTATGTGTTCTCTTAAATAAGAGACTACTGTCTCTACGGACTCCCTTCCCTCTCCGCCTATGCCCCAGTAAAATACGGGAAACCGGCGTTTTTCCCCAGTATTACCCTTTTCTCTGCCACCATTTCTGTAGATATGACATACTTTATTGTGAATTGTTACGGTTGCTAATTCGTCTATCATACTTTATACCCCTTGCGTGCTCCGGCACGCATACCAATCAATAGTTTGAAAGTGACTTTCTTTCAAACTTGACTTCCTATCTTTAATACTTATTCGACCGTCTCCAAATCTTCCGCTTCTCTGCCTCTCTGATCAAATCTTCCCTAAAATCGGGGTGCGCAATCGAGATGAGTCCCTCTGCCCGCTCCCATGTGGAGCGCCCTTCGAGATTGATGACCCCGTACTCCGTTGCCAAAAAATAAATCTGGCTTCTCGGCGAAGTGATGATATCCCCGTCAAACTGCGGGCGAATGCGGGAATGATAGACGCCTTCCTTATCCTTGTACACAGAACTCATACAGATAAATGCCTTGCCGCCCCTTGACGCGGAGGCTCCTATAAGAAAATCAAGCTGTCCGCCGGTGCCGCTGATCTGTCTGGAACCAGAACTTTCCGCCGCAACCTGACCATACAGATCCACTGACACACAGCTGTTGATGGACACCATATTATCAATCTGGGCGATGACACTCGGTCGGTTGACGTATTCCAACGGATATGCCGCGATGCCATGATTGTCGTCAACCCACTCATAAAGCTCAGGCGAACCGATTGCGCAGCCGTACACACCTTTTCCTCGATCTATCTTTTTCTTGCGGTTTGTCAGTTTTCCAGCCTTATACATGCTTAGGTATGCGTCCGAACAGAGCTCTGTATGCATCCCTAAATCTTTGATGTCTGATTCCGCAATCAACTCTCCCAGTGCATTGGGCATACTGCCGATACCAAGCTGGAGCGTAGCGCCGTCCACAATATAGGGCAGAATGTTCTGCGCGATCTTTCTGTCCGTCTCGGTAGGTCTGGTTGTTTTAAGGACTACCAGTGGTTCATGCTCTCCCTCCACGATATAATCCACCTCTGAAATATGGATACATTCGTCATATCCGCCATAGACTTTCGGCAGATTCTCATTGACCTCGACAATGACAATATCCGCCGTGCGCGTGATCGGAGCCGCCACACCCGTGTTGACAGAAAAGTTAAAATACCCATGTTTGTCCATCGGCGAGACACTCACCATCACGACATTAACTTTCAAAAAATACTCATAATATGCCGCATTGTTGTGAAAGACCATAGGGATAAAATAACAAAGTCCCCTGTCGCAGAGCTTCCGCTCATAAGAAGAACAGTGCCAGCTGTGGTAAGTAAAATGCTCCTTGCTCTCGTCACACTCTGCCACCTCGATCGGTCCTTCTATGATCAGATTTCCGCGTATTTTCACATCATAAAGTTCATCCCTGCGCCTCGCCAGCGCTCTGTCCAAAAGCACTGGCATGCCAAGGTTGCTTGTGTAATCCACCCAGTCGCCACTCTTTACCACCTTTACAGCCTCGTCGGGAGTGGTAAGCTTTTCATTATATTCAGTATAAAAATCATGCAGCATCGCATCACGCTCCGTTTCTGATTCCTGTAGATTCCTATTCCTTGCGATATGCGATCTTCAGCGTCATACCGTCAATACATACCCCTTCACTTCTGCTGATCTGACACCTCTGATCCGCTGTTAAGCCAATCGACTCCCCGGCGCGCAGCGTGACATCTTCCTCAATACAGTACTCCGTTATTCCGATCAAAAAATCCCTCAGCTCATTGGGCTCCTCATCTGCATCCAGAATTTCCATATCATCTTTTCCAAAATGGTTCATCCCGATCGTGTACGCATGAAAACCTTTCTCTGTCCTGAGAACACCAAACCAGATCAATCCCCAGATCGGAAACATGCCCTTTCCCAGCATTTCCTGCATGGCAAAATAGAACTGTGGCTGGTATACAACCCCGTTCGTATTCACTCCAACCGCATTTTTCTGCTTACACAAAGATGCAATCACCTTCACAAACAGTTCTCCGTCCTCTATCGGATTTTCATGATCTCCAATGATTGCTACAATGATATGTGCCTGATGGGTTTTTGTTACCTCAACCGCTTCTTTCCACGTATAGTTCATTGCCGCATTCTGCTCCGCTTCCCCGTTCGGAACAGGTATGTCCATGAATCCGAGAACAACCCTTGCAGTGCCCACTTCAAAAATCTCCGCATCGCATCCCTGCCTGTCCTCACCGCTTTCATCATCTTCCCCATCTTCGTACGCAGGTTCGATTCCCCAATCCTCTTTCATATCCTGTCTGAACTGCTTCTTGTCCCATGTCTTATCCGACAACAGGATAAGTGCCGTAAACCTGCCAGTTTCATCCTTATATTCATTTGCTCCCTCACCTGACTGCCTTGCTTCCATATCCTTCCAATACGTTTTCAGCCAGTCTAAACATTCCGCCGCATCCTTCTCGGCAGTTTCTTCGTTGTATACCTGCATCTCGCTGAATACACCGGCATCGCTGACGACACCTAACATCCATTTTGATAAAAGAGTCTTTTTGAATTTAAAGATCATACATTCGATACCATCTGGATCCGTAAATGTTTTTACATACTCAAGTTTTGCCGGCTTCTCCCCAAGCTCTCTCGGATCACATAACCACTCTGCCATTTGCTGCTTTGCCTCATTCATCTTCTGCGTATTCAAACTTTTGTTCCTCCTATTACCCAACAGTGTTTACTTGTTTCTGATATTTTGTTTATCATATCACAATTTCATACAAAAATGTAGAATTATAACTAAAAAACCAAAATAATCAAAATAATAGTTGTTAAATATTCAATAATTATGTAAAATGAATATATAAAAAAGACAGAGGGGTGCGAGTTTTATGTTTATACAACTATTCAGTAACTATTTGGTGGGGCAGTCGGTGATTACAATTGAACAGCGGGATTCCTTTCAGGAGGAAATACAAAAGACACGCGTCAAGCTGGGAACCATTGCCATTGCTGAAGGTATGCTGACTGAGGTACAGGCAGAGGAAATAAACCATCAGCAGACACAGCAGGACCGCCGTTTTGGTGATATCGCTATCGAATTGGGCTATCTGACTGAGGAACAGGTGTCAGAGCTTCTCGGCAAACAGGGCAATATCGCTATGAAATTTTTCCAGCTGCTAGTTGATCATATCGGCCTGTCTATGGAGACAGTTACAGAACACCTCAACGGTTTCCAGAAGGCAAATGGCTTTACGGACGAAGAGTTTGACGCTGTCAAAAAAGATGATTTCGAGTCCATCATCCCCCTCTTTGCAACAGTGCGGGATACCACGATCACAGATCTTGCCGGTCTTGTCATGCGCAATCTCACAAGATTTGTCACCAACAATTTTTACTTCGGCAGAATGAAAAAAGCCACCGAATACTCCTACAGTATGCTGGCTGGTCAGAAATCTATCGGTGATTCCAATATTTTTCTCGGCTTCAGTGCCACCAACGAACTGGACGGAATTATCAAACTGGCAAAATATTACGCCAAAACCGTCACAATCACGAGCAGCGACGAAGTCTATGATGCTGTCTGTGAATTTGCCAACCTGAACAACGGGCTTTTTGACTCTGTCCTCAGCGATGATGACATTTTCATTGAGATGGTTCCTCCAGAAGTATATCTGAACCAGCAGATATCCGGCAATGCCTACTATATGCCAGTCTACATAGACGATTGCGAGTTTGACCTGGTCATCTCAACAGATGCTGCCTTTGTTCCAGGTGACAGACCTCACTCCCTGAACTTGAAAAGAACTGATCTGGAAATCGACAGCTCAAAGTCTGTGCCTACTGTCCTGGTGGTTGATGACTCTGCACTGATCCGGAAAATCCTTATCAAGATGCTCAATGAAAATGGCTATCAGGTCGTGGGCGAGGCGGCAAACGGTGCGGAAGGCGTGGAATTGTATAAAGATCTGGAGCCTGACATTGTAACGCTTGATATTACAATGCCTGTTATGGACGGTGTGACTGCTTTGAAGCAGATCAAGGAATATAATCCGATGGCCTTAGTTGCCATGATTTCTGCAGCCGGTCAGAAGGATAAACTCATGGATGCACTCAAAGAGGGCGCCGAATTATTCTTCACAAAACCGTTTAATGAGCAGGAAGTGATATCCAGCCTGAAAAACATATAAAAAGTAATTGCAATCGAGTAGGGGAAAGGCTTTTCCCCTACTCGATTGCAATGTATAGAAGATTTATGAAAGATTGAAATCTAATATGTATAATGTGCCACATCATCGAGCAGCTGCTGCCATGCATCTTCATGCTTCACGTAATAAATCGGACAAAGTTTCCCGCCACAATCATAATGGCGCAAAATATCCTTCGGTTCCAAATCATATTTGTCAATCAGCCATGCGAGCATCTCCACCAATGAATTGTAGGTCTCCTTTGTAAACGAACCATCCGCCGCCAGATAACAGCACTCTATTGAGATCGAGTCCCCGTTTCTCTCCACTACGGCATATGCCTCCTCCTCCAGCGGAATGCACTGTATGATCTCTCCCCCATAGCCGATGATAAAATGTGCACTCGCCGCCCGCTCATGTGTCTGTCCGAGATTTTCAAAATAGCTTCTGTTCTGTGCCGCCGAGGTCTTTGGGTTGGCTGTGTAATGTACAAATATATTTTTGACACAGGCAAGCTCCGTTCCAGGACGGTTATACTCACTAATCGTTAGAAAGTCTTCCCGAATATTTGGCTTTCGTTTTATATCTTCCACGACTGGAATTTCCTCTGAAACATTTGTTTCCACTGGCTTTTCCGCTTTCACCACCGGACTTGCCTGGGTACTCTCATAAAAGGCTTTTCCCATAAAGACCACCGCCGCACACATTGCCACTATCCAAACAAAGGCAAAAAATTGGTTTACAAGCGAGCGCCTGCCTGTTTTCTTCTTTTTTGCTGCCTGCGCTTTTGCCCTTGTATTTGGATTTGCAGGTCTGACTGTACGCGCTGCTGGTCTGGCACTTGCTGCCCTAGCTGTTCTTGGATTTGCAGGTCTTGCATACTCTGCCCTGACTGCACCTGTTGACCTTGGATAAGCCGTTCTGGCATTCCCTGTCCTTACTGTTCTCGGATTTGACGTCCTGACCGAGCCTGCATTCCCTCTCCTCACTGTACCTGCCGGCCTGGCATTTTCTGCCCTTGTCCTGTTGTAGCTTGATACGTTTCCCCTTCTCTGCGCGTCTGGCCTGGTCTGCGTGTCAGCCCTCCTTGTTCTTGCCTGTCTGGTTCGGACATTTCCAGACGAGCTCACCACATGCCACAGCTCCAACTCCTGACTCTGCCGTGCCTGATTCCCCATAAGTACTTCTCCTATCACAATAACCTTTTTGTCTGCCGTGCCTGAAAAACCTGCTTTTATGTTTTTATAAGAACTGCCGTTTCATCCTCCGCGGCACTTCCCCACAGTCTCCGACTCGTAATTTAAGTTACCTCTTACATATTAGACGTTTTAGGATTCAAAAATGTTGCATAAGAAAATATAAAATATTTATAAAATGTTCGTTTTTTTCCCACTATTGTTCATTATAACATATCTTACTCTAAATTTCCTCTAAAAAATAAAATTAATTTGTTAATAATTCCACTTTATACCCTAATTCTTTTATCAATGCCATATCTGTTGCGACTGTGATGCCAGCTGTCGTGAGCATATCGCCCGATATGGCGGCATTTGCCCCGCCCCTAAAACATCTCTCTCCTTTGTCACCTACCAGTCCCCTGCCGCCGGCAAGTCGGATATCCCCATCCGGAATGATAAAGCGGAAAATCGCGACAATACGGCAAAGCTCATCATTGGTGAGAAGCCGATTGTTTTCGTAAGGTGTGCCTTTGATGGGATTGAGAAGATTGACTGGAATCGACTTCACGCCTAGTTCCCTTATGGTCAGCGCCATGTCGATTCGGTCTTCCATCGTCTCCCCCAGCCCCATGATGCCGCCTGAGCATATACTCAGTCCTGCTCTTTTTGCGGCTTTCAGCGTCTCAATTTTCTCGTCATATGTATGTGTTGTACAGATTTTGGGAAAATAATTTCTGGAAGACTCAAGGTTACAATGTACTCTTGATGCACCGGCTTCTTGAATCTTTTGAAACTGCTCTTCCCCCAGAAGTCCAAACGATACACAGACCTCAATCTCTACTTGTCTGCAGATTTCGCTGATACTCCCGCATACCTGGTCAATCTCTGCATCACTCAGACACCTTCCCGATGTGACGATCGAATACCGAAGTACACCCTGTTCCTTGTTGTACTTTGCACCTTTCACCAGCTCCTCCGTTGATAATAGTGGGTAGGTATCGTGGCAGTCCGTGTGATAATGTGCACTCTGCGCACAATATTTGCAATCTTCTGAGCACCGTCCGCATTTGCCATTAATGATCGTGCACATGTCAAACCTGTTTCCGCACATTTTTTCCCTGATTTCATTGGCTGCCGCTGTCAGTTCATCCAATGGTTCATTCACAAGTGCAAGTGCCTCATCCTTGGTTATATCTGCACCAGTGTATATTTTTTGTTTCAATTCTTCTGTGAGACTCATGTTTATCGCCCTCCAATGTTAACCATATTTACAAAATAGGTTAACATCATTAAAGCAAAAAATCAATACTAATCAAATAATTCACCCTTATTTGGAATATTCCCAATGCGCATCTTCTAGCAGATATATCCACCCAACAACCTCATCGGCGTTTAGTACAGCACCGCCATAAGGCATGACCAGAACCATATTGTTCTGTACAAAAAAAATACGAAAAAGCAGCTTTACAGGAATACTCTCCTGATAAAGCTGCTTTCAAAAATTCACTTTTCAATCTGTGAATTAGAAGATATCCATTTTGCAAGCATAGACTTTGCCCATACGTAAACATCTTCCCCTTCCGGTGCCAAAATATAGTCATCTGGCAAAACACTGTCATCCAGTTCATCGCTGTCATCCATGTTCTGCTGGAACAAATGAAGCTCACCTGCATCCTGCCACCATTCAGCACCGTATAGATTATTCTTCGTTTCCTGCCAAATCACCCATAACGGCTCATCCTCCGCTCCATCTGCTTCCGCCAGCCCTACACTAAGCCTATATGCCACATCATCGATATGCTCCTCCGGTAGAGCTGTTTCAGAAAGTCTTCGAACTAAATCTGGCATTACTTTTAAATAACAATATCCACACTCAGCCATATCCACGATTGGCAATAACAGAAAATACTTATCATTGTCCAGATTTTCCACTACATGATAGGGCAGACAGGGTTGGTAGAGTTCGCGCTCTTCTATTCTGTACTCCACGTGATGTTGATACAATAGTATTGTTATTGACTGATCACCTATAGTAACTGTTCGAGAGATGGGAAAACCTTTCTGCTCCTTACTGTGCTCTTGCGGGCATGGTAGTTCTTCCAAAAGGTATCTCCACAAACCATGGCAATGGGGAAAAGCTGCATATAACCAGTATCGTAGAAAAAACCAGTTTGTCATCGTCATTGTATCCATCTTCCATATACACTCCTGTCTTATCTATAGTATTTTTCGTATGTCATTTTAACACACCATCGATACTTTTACAATATTTTCCCCAAAGCATATGCCAATTGTAATATTATCTAGTCTTACATCGTGCGCACTTTCTCCCGCACTCTCAATACCATAGGCGGTGCCACGGACAATTCATCGACTCCCATGTTGACAAACTCCTGTGTGAGCTCAGTGTCTGCCCCCAGCTCTCCGCAGATCCCTGCCCATTTTCCGCACTTGTGTGCATTGTCAACCACCATCTTGATCATGCGCAGGATTGCCTTGTGATGCGGATTGTAGAAATCTTCAAGCCTCTGGTTCTGCCTGTCAATGGCAAGTGTGTACTGTGTCAGATCATTTGTACCAATACTGAAGAAATCAACCAGTTCCGCCAGTTCATCGCTGACCATCACTGCTGCCGGTGTCTCAATCATAATGCCCTGTTCTGGAATCCGGTGCGGAATCTGTGCTTCTTTCAGCTCCTGCTCCACTTCCTTTACAATAGTGTAGATCTGCTTTACCTCCTCGGTGGAAATGATCATAGGGTACATGATTGAAAGATTTCCATATGCAGCCGCACGCAGAAGCGCCCGAAGCTGTGTCTTAAAAATTTCAGGCTGTTTCAGGCAGATACGGATTGCCCTATAGCCTAACGCCGGATTGTCCTCCTTACCAAGTTCGAAATAATCTGCCTGCTTATCCGCCCCGATATCAAGTGTCCTGATAATGACCTTCTTCTGTCCCATTGTCTGCACGACCTGTTTGTACGCTTGAAACTGTTCCTCCTCTGAGGGGAAATCGTCACGTCCCAGATACAGAAACTCACTGCGGAAAAGTCCGATGCCTCCGGCATCGTTTTCCAGCACATAGCCCACATCACTGACACTGCCGATATTGGCATAGATATTGATCGTTCTGCCATCGCTTGTCTCGTTCTTCTTACCTTTTAATTCTTGCAGCAGGCGAAGCTTTTCTTTCTCGTTTTTGATCTTTTTCTCCGCCTCACTGCACTGGAATTCTGTCGGCTCAAAGATGACCTCGCCAGCTGTACCATCCACGACCGCGGTCATCCCAGTCTGAATCTGGTTTAAGTCCATCTCCACGCCAATTAATGCCGGAATACTCATCATGCGGGCAAGAATCGCCGTGTGGGAGTTCGTGGAACCGTGCACTGTCACGAAAGCCAGTATTTTCTTCTTATCCATCTGTACCGTCTCACTTGGACTCAGGTCTTCCGCAACGATAATCGAAGGCTCCATTGTAGAAAAGTCCACGGCTCCCTGACCTGACAGATTTCTCACCAGACGCGCGGAGATATCTTTGACATCCGCCGCACGCGCCTGCATATACTCATCATCCATCCCCGCAAACATTCCTGCGAAGTTGTCTCCTGTGATCGCCACCGCATACTCCGCATTCACCATTTCCGTCCGTATCACATGGTAGATGGCATCCAGATAATCCTCATCCTCCAGCATCATCTGATGCACCTCAAAGATGGCGGCGCTGGACTCACCAACCTCTTTTACAGCCTTGTCATAAAGCGCTGCAAGCTGCTGTTTGGATACATCAACTGCACTTTGTACTCTGTCGATCTCATGCTCTGCATTCTCGACCTTTGTTCTCCTGATCTGCTCCTGATCTTTGCGCAGAACCATCACTTTTCCCATTGTGATTCCATTATATACCGTTTTCCCAGAAAACTTTTTCCCAGAAAACTTTTTCCCAGAAAACTTTTTCCCTGAAAACTTTTTCCCTGAAAACTTTTTCCCTGATAATCCTTCTGCCATACAAATCCTCTCCTATTTTTACGACCTTTCAGTAAAAATTTTTTATAGGTTTTCCTTTAAGAATGTCTCCAATGCCACCGCTGCTGCGTCCTCGTCGTCGCCTTCCACCTGTACTGTGATTTCCATGCCCTGCTTTACACCAAGTCCCATCAAGCCGAATACTTTTTTCGCGTCCGCTTTCTTACCTTCTTTTATTATAGACACTGATGATGTGTATTCCTTTGCCAGCTTCACCAGCTCGCCTGCCGGACGTACGTGAATCCCTTCTTTATCTGTGATAACATATGTAAATTCCTTCATATTCTTCTTTCCTTTCTTTATATCAAATTTCAA
Organism: uncultured Lachnospiraceae bacterium; assembly: GCA_947175175.1. Classification (GTDB taxonomy): domain Bacteria; phylum Bacillota; class Clostridia; order Lachnospirales; family Lachnospiraceae; genus COE1. Next base: position 14,088 of record CAMWLV010000016.1, on the reverse strand, counting down.
ATATTAAATTTTTTTACATTCCTTTTTCATCTATGTCAATTACATTTCAGTTTATTATTCTATGAAAGCAAATGCTATCTATAACACATCTGAAAATCTAATTGCATACCAATACGATTCACATATCGTGCTCCACTGTAAATTATTCTATTTAATTTTCTAAGTTCTCAAATATTTGTTCTATTTCTTCTCTCGTCGCCAACAACTCTGAAAAAGCACTCGCGCTTCCTGCTGAAATTCCCATGCGGAATGCATAATCATAGTCCTGTTTCTTAGTCCAGCCTGCCACAAAACCAGCAACCATGGAATCCCCGGCGCCCACTGCATTGACAAGCTTTCCTTCCGGCGCCGCAAGCATGTGTACCGCGCCTGTCTCGTCCACAAGGACTGCCCCCTGCCCTGACATGGACACCAGCACATTTCTGGCACCTTTCTCCTGAAGCTTCTCCGCATACGGAACAACCTTTTCCCTTGTGTTCAAAGTCACGTTAAAGATTTCTCCCAGTTCATGATTGTTCGGCTTGATCAGAAACGGCTTATATTGCAGTACATTCAAAAGTAAATCTTTCGTGGCGTCCACGACAAACAATACACCCTTTTTCTGAAGGCGATCCAGAATATCCCTGTAGATCGAATCCGGCAGACTCTTCGGAATGCTGCCCGCAAGGACAAGAACATCGCCTGCCTTGAGCTGGTCCAGTTTCCCAAACAGCTCACTTACATGAACTTGGTCAATATCTGGTCCCATGCCGTTAATCTCTGTGCCATCATAATCTTTCAACTTGACATTGATGCGGGAAAAGCCTTTTTCAATATGGATAAAATCCGTGAGCAGACCCATCTTCTGCACTTCCCGCTCAATCTGGTCTCCGGTAAAACCTGCCGTAAATCCTAACGCCGTATTCGCTATCCCCAGATTGCTCAATACAATTGATACATTGATACCCTTGCCACCGGGGAACATCTGCTCCCCAGTGGTGCGGTTCGTCTTACCCATCTCAAAACCATTCATGGACACGATGTAATCCAGTGATGGATTAAATGTTACTGTATAAATCATGCCTGTGCTCCTCCGAAATGTTGAAACAACATATCCTCTGCTTCTTTTGACCAAAGTCCCTTGTTGCGCTTGCAGCATGCATCCAGCTCCTTGAAGAACGGATCTTTCTCTCCCAGTTTGCCAAAATCCGCGATGGCTGTCATTGGCATATTGAACTGAATGTAAGCCAGCTTTTTGCCACCTGGAATATTGGGCAGATTATTGGTGGTCTCCACGATCGAGTCAATACCGCCGACATGCGTTACCATAACCGCTGAGTTGATCTCACCTGCCGCTGACTTCGCGATCGCCTCCTTCATATCGTCTGTGTTTCCGCCTGTTGAACCCATGATTTTTGTCCGTGCATAGTGGCAGTTATAGAGGTTCATATTTGCCGAAAACTGGGTGTCTGTCGGACCAGCAAAGAAGTTCAGGCAGCCGTCCACTGCAAGGAGCTGGTCGCCCATCTCCGCAATACTTTTTACCGGGGCATACACAAAGACATCACTGTATCCGACACCCTCCGTGATTGCGCGGAGCTCCGCAACCGGATCTTCCATGTTTGCTGTGTTGACATAGTGCAGCTCAACACCTTTCTCCTTTGCCTCTGCCTCCGAGATCACTTCCTTTGCCCGCGCAATCTTGACATCGTTGATATCTGTCACGACGATACGTTTTGGCTTATTTTCAAAGGCAAGACCGTAGCTGATTGCACCAAGCCCCATCGGTCCGCATCCGCCGAGAATCAGGATATTTCCGCCTGCCAGAGTTCCCATCTTGTGCTCATAGGAGAGATGCTCCGTGTGATAATTGCTGTGATATCCGCCGATACAGCAGCTCATTGGTTCCCCAAGAGACGCCTCAAAATAGCTGTCTCCGTCATACTCCCATATACAGCCCTTCTCAATCACATCATTGGGGAAAATACAGTATGTCGCTGCCCCTCCGAAAAATTCGTAGGAATACCCTGGCGATTCCATCTGTCCCGGAATCGCGGGCTGCTGTGCAAACTTTTTCCCCTCATGGAACTGGTCTTTCCACTTTGCACCTACTTTGACGATATCACCTGTAAACTCATGACCGATAATGACCGGGTGCTCCGCCACATTTTCCGGTACACGCTTGTGGTCCTTCCCAGCCTGCACCATCTTCCATGTCGACATGCAGATGCTGTCGCTCACAACCTTTACCAAAATCTCATCGTCCTTAATCTCTGGAAGTTCAAATTCCTCCAGTCTGATATCATGTGCTCCGTGAAGTCTGACACCTTTTACTTTCATTGTAGATTACCTCCTCCTTAATTCAAACGCTCCAATATCCAATCAACATCATTTGTCGTCTTTAATGTCTCCAAAACCTCTTCGTCCTCCAGCATCTCACAGATTTTGCTCAGCAGATCCAGATGTTCATCACCGATACCCGCGATGCCAAAGACCAACTGCGCTTTCTCGTCCCCGAAATCAACGCCCTCCGGATACTGTATCAGGACAATACCTGTCCTCTTGACGGTGTCTTTTGCCTGTGAAGTGCCATGCGGAATCGCCACACCCATACCCATATAAGTTGATACCAGTCTTTCACGCTCCTGCATTGCATCAACATAGGATTTGTCAACATAGCCCAGTTGTGCCAGAAGCTCACCTGCTGCCTGTATCGCTTCCTCCTTTGAAACAGGAGTCTGATTCAGTTTCACACCGTCTCTCACCATAATCTGTTTTTCGCTGGCTTCTGATACAACTGTCTGCACATTTTCGACTGACTGCTGCACCTGTTTTTCTGCTGTCTTTGCTGGTTCTTCTGTCATCTGCCTTTCTGTCTGTTCAGGCTTCTGCTCTGCCTCATTCCCCTGCTTTTGCGTTAACTGTTCATACAGTGCATCCAGTGCCGGATCCGCAAGGAAATTGTGCAGCGTCACGATCTGTGCCTGTGGTACGGACTTTCTGGCGCGTTCCACCAGTGTGATCTGGACAACTGCGATGTCACAATCCGCCGGAATCGTATCAACAGATGTGTTGATTACTGTCAGATCTGGTCTCTGTGCCTTGATTCGGTTCCTGAATTTTGTTGCCCCCATCGCGGAGGAACCCATTCCTGCATCGCAGGCAAACACCACCTTCTTGACACCTTCCGCTTTTGCGATTGTCACTGGCTCTGCATTTGCATTCAACCCTTTTGCTTCTGCCTTTCTGTTTGCCACTTCCTCCTGCGCTTCCTCGAGGCTCTTACCCTTAGACATTCGGATAATCACAGATGCGATGGCGAAGGAAACTGCTGTCGCAATCACGACACCCACGAGCACTGAAACCATGCTGTCCCTCGACGCCATCATCATATATGCGATGAGCGAACCGGGTGAAGCTGGTCCAACCAATCCGGCACCCGTCAGATTATACCAGAAAATCGCTGCAACATTACCTACAATCGGCGCGATGATCACCAGCAGATTCATCAGGATATACGGAAAATAAATCTCATGAATACCGCCTAACAGATGAATGATCACTGCACCTGGAGCGGACTGCTTTGTCTTCTTGTCCTCGCAGAAGAACATGTATGCCAGCAGCACACCAAGTCCTGGTCCCGGATTCGCTTCCAGCATATACATGATGGATTTCCCTGCCTCTGCTGCCTGCGCTGTCGCAATCGGTGTGAAAATGCCATGGTTGATCGCATTGTTCAGAAACAATACCTTTGCCGGCTCGATAAATACTGCAATCAATGGCAGCATGTTATGTTCTACCAGTACATTGACTCCTGCAGTCAGAATCGCCAGGATCAGATTCATAAATGGTCCGATCACCAGATAACTCACCATAGAGAGCAGCATACCGATAATACCGACGGAAAAGTTGTTAATCAGCATCTCAAATCCCGCAGGCATATGCCCTTCCATCACCTTGTCAAACTTCTTGATGCAGAACCCCGACAATGGTCCGATCATCATTGCCGCCATAAGCATTGTCGTATTTGGATCGCTCATAATCGCACCGACCACCGCAATCGCGCCGACAATGCTGCCCCGCTCTCCTCCGATTAATTTTCCGCCCGTTGAGGCGATCAGAATCGGAATCAAATACACTAAGATTGCTGAAAAAATCGTAGCAAACCCCTCGTGTGGAATCCAGCCGCTCCCGTTAAAGAAAGCTGCAAGGAAACCGAATGCAATCAACGCGCCGATATTCGGCATGATCATTGCTGATAAAAATTTACCAAAACGTTGAACACCATTTTTCATATAGAACCTCGCTTAAAATATTTTGCCTGCCCTTGATTCGGGATCCAAACGATGCTGTCCTATATCACCTGTATCCCATGCCTCATGCAGTCCTCCCGAAATTCTTCTGGAAGATTGTCATCCGAAATGATAATATCCACATCACCTAAACTGCAGAAAGTATATGTATTTTTTACACCAATTTTTGACGAGTCCATCAGCAGGATTCGCTGATCTGCCTGATGCATCACCGTTTTTTTCAATACGGCTTCCTCGTCCACGCCGCAGTTAAACCCTGTCGACTCACAATAACTGGTAACTCCCATGAATACCTGGTCAAAATTGATCCTCTGGACCTCCTGGACGGTATGAATCCCGCATACACTCATGCTGTAACGGTTCATCTTCCCACCCAGAATATGGACTGTGGGCTGTGCCAGTCTGCCAAGCTCTGCCGCGCAGGTCAGGGAATTGGTGTAAATCAGGTTGGACTGGTCAGGGATACATGATGCAAGCATTGTCGTTGTGCTGCCGGAATCCAGAAAGATGGTCGTATCTTTTCGGATAAACTGTAACGCCTTCTGTGTGATCAGCTGCTTCGCCTCGATATTCCGAACCTGCCTGCGGCTCAGCATATCATCTGTTCCCACCACGACATCTACCGACTTTGCTCCTCCATGTACCCGGACAATTCGTTTCGCCTCATCAAGAGCCTTTAAATCCGTGCGCAGTGTCATCTCTGATATTTGGGGAAATTGAATCTTTAGCTGTGAAAAACTGATATTTCCACTCTGATTCACCAAATCTACGATCGTGTTTCTGCGCTGCTCCATTGCATCCATCTTGCTACCTCCTCATGACTATGTTTTTTTATTTCTTAATTTCATAAGTATCCTCTCCTTTCATTTTACCACTTTTTGTAACTTCTTCAATAATTACTTTCATTTCAAAAGCATTATCTGATTAATATTTGTTGATTCAAAAGTTTATGCTTTTATAATAACAGTCATTTGCCAGTTTGTCAACTTTTATTTCAACAATTTTCTAAAATTATTTATTTCATACCGCAAGTCAGGAGACAGATCGTTCACAACAGGGAGTGATGAAAAATATTTGCAGCGAAAATAATAGATTTATCTAAATGCCTGTGATAGAATAAGGTCATGAACCAATCGGATTATACGTTTAGAGGTAATTGCTTATGAATAGGATCGGAACGAAAACTATAGAAACCAAACGATGCATCTTAAGAAGGATTTTTCCTGAGGACTATGAGGTAATGTATCATAACTGGGCAAAATATGAATCGGTATGCAGGTATTTTCCATTTAATCCAATTGAAGATATAGCAATTTATAAAGAAAAGGTACAGAAATGGTCAAACAATTACGAATCTAATGCTTATTTTCACTGGGTAATCGAATGGAAAGAAAATAAAGAACTGATCGGAACAATCAATCTGGGAAATGTTGAAGAATCCTATTTCATGTCTGATACATGTTATATGCTCTCTCCAGCGTATTGGGGAATGGGAATCATGACAGAGGTTCTTCATGCTGTTTTAGATTATGCTTTTAATAAAATAGAATTAAATCGTGTCCAGGCTGAAGTATTTGCTGGAAATGTGGCTTCTGAACATGTACTGGTAAAATGCGGCATGCAGTATGAAGGAACCGCCAGACAAAAGTATTATAAAAACGAAACTTTTATTGATGCGGCTCAATACGCAATCCTGAAGCAGGATTGTAAGAGATAAATTATAGGAGCTGTTCCAAAATAATTTGTAAACAGCTCCTAAGTCCCTTTACACATTGCTTTTTCCACCTACACGACTGCTTCCACAATCGTTTTGTCACCAATCTGGATTTCCTTTACTCCTGTTTCCTTATTCTTGTTAAAATTGAAGCTGAGCATATATCCCTTATTTTTATGGTAGTAATCCAGATAATCCGTGAGCTGCTGCTCGCCCCGTTCCTTGTATTCACTGCCATGCCAGATTTTGAGTTCGACGATAAACTGTTCGCCGAGATAATCCACAATGACATCCGTGCGCCGCTCATCCCTTGTCTGCGCTTCGACATAGAAATTCCCTGTACCGTTGATGATAGGCTTTAAGTACAGCAAAAAGAATTTACGTCCGTATCTCTCAACGAATTTCGCGTCCTTCTCGCTGCAGATTTCCGAAAAGTACTCGACAAATTTTTTCAATACCAGATCCATGTCGAGCATATTATTTCTGATAAATCCGATTCTGTCAATTCCGCCCTGTGAATAAACGTCACTTCCCGACTCTTCCGCCATGAACAGATTCAGCAGGCACATTTCAAACATGCGGTTCGCTATCACCACATGACTATTTTCCTCCTTGAGAAAGCCAAACATGACACCCAGACTGATCGATTTGTGCTCAGGGCTGTATGTGATCTGTTTGCCGCGGTACAGGATATCTTCTATCATATTATGGAGATCTTTATATGTGTCAAGCTGCTTTGCCATGTGCTCAAACAGTGGTGAACTCCTTTTCAATATGAGCTTTACCGCCGCCGCAATCCCCTTCCTGGTCCAGACCTCCTGCATCGTCTCAAACCCTGCCTCCCTCAGAAGCTTCTCATCCAGCTGTCTGCATATGGACGACACCAGCACCGGATAGCCAGATGTGTACTGATATATCTCCTCCGCCACTGTTTTGATATCCATGCCAATCTGCCTGTCTGCCTCATATTCTTCGAGCATTCCCGCAATCTGCCCTGCGGAGAAGCTCATCTTGATATCAAAATCTGCGGCAATGTTCCATGGACTGTTATACTGATGCTCTGAATCAGGACGCAGTTTTAATTTTAGGTTTTTGATATTGTATACTCCTGCAAGTATTACGGAATGAAAGATTGGCGCCTTATCCCGCTTTAGGTAATATCCCCTAAGCTGCGCCAGAAAATCAATAAATACCTGATTGTTACCTGCACTGTCAACCTCATCGATCATCAGCACAATCGGACGCGAACTGTTTTTGCACATACTGCTCAGACACTCAAACAGCTTATCTAATCCACCATCGGGATTCTCTTTCACGAAATCCAGCAGCTTTTTCTTCAACCGCTCCTGATCATCTGCTCTTACATAGTCAAATGCCTCGGACAGCTTTTGGGCGAAAGTCCTTGAAAATATCACCCCATCCGCAAAATTACCTGTCTCAACTTCTTGAAAATCCAATGCCAAAACAATGTAATCGTCCTCTAAGTATTTCTCTAATGCATTTAACGTCGTAGTCTTACCATACTGCCTACCCCTGTTGATGACAAAATATTTTTTTCTATCAACAAGTAATTCTTTTATGCAGTTCACTCTATTGTCCAATCGTACCATATAATGTCGTTCCGGATTACAGGAACCTTCTGTATTAAAATATCTTTTCATATCCTTTTTACCTCTATCATGACCTTTCTACCCGCTTTGCCAGCCCATGGAAATACCTCATAAACCGACATACCTCTTCATAGGTTTCCCGAATTGCTTTTCGCCGCTTCCCTGCATCTGTGATCTGCTTTGTCTTGGCAAAAAGTTGCGCGTTAAAATAGATCACCGACAAAGAATCCCTGGGATCATTGTAAGCCTTTGGATATTGTTTCAGCAAACTCTTCATGTAATCCGCATTATGCCCGATACATTCATCAAGACGCGCATAGCCCTCTTCTTCCCTTCCTGACAGCAGATCCCATACGCCAAACAGATACGCATCTGCCCGCCAAGGGTGCTTCTGATCCCCTGTGCTCAGATCCCACATGGATCTCCACGGCATCCATGGCTCTTTTGGTCCTACTTCTGTGGCTTTGAGATACTCCTGACGTTCTTTTGCAAAATACGTCTCAATATTGTCTATTTTTTGCCATTCTGGAAAAATATCCTCTGCCAGATATGTCAGAATATCATCAAATTTCTGATTGACCGCCTGCACTCTGTCAGCATCCACGGCATCCGAAGCACTCTCGATTATACTCACCCAGTCCTTATCCATCTTATGAAAGTTCTCCCCTTGACAGACAGGTCCTGGAAGATCTAAAATTCCTGCTGGAAGGGCATATACGGGACAGAGATAACAATCCATGGATTCATACCCGCCGCCCCTAAAATATCCTACGAAATTTACCCTTGCCACCAACCCATTCTTTTCCCTGACAAAAGTCTTTGGTCCGGTTTTCTTCATTCCGTAAGCCTTTGCAAGGGGTGCTATCTTTGCCTGAACATTCTCTTTTAACCGCAAGTGAAGCTCATTGATGCACTGTTTCCTCTGCTCTGCATCCCTCGCTCCTTTATAGGAAAACTCCTGCGCCGGTTTCTGTCCGGGCGGCGTTCCCAGCAGTTTCTTCCAATCAAAAGCCACTGGCTGGGTGGGGTGTCCTTCCAGATAATTCTCCCACTGCTGCCTGGTCGGGGCTACACGCTCATAAAATGAGTCCATAGCAGCCTGTCTCATGCGCCTTTCCTCTTCCTGCGCTTTTTTCTCATAATAATCAGAAATCTTCATCGGACGTCCTTGGGTATAAAAATGATAGGCAACGGCGCTCTGCGTCTTTACCATCCAATGATAACTGACACTCCACGAATCGGGCATGATCCGCTCAAAATCTCCACGGTTCAGCACATCTTCCAATTTCTTCCTGTGACTGTCCCACCATTTTTCCCATTCTGCTGGTTCTACCTCTCCAGCAATAACTTTCATAAACATCCGTTTCGTCTCGTCATGAAAATTCATATGTAGCCATTACTCCTTCTATTCCTTTCCTAGTCGAATTGTACCATATTCGTATTCTTATTGAAAGTGCTTTTCGATATATCTCCCAAAATGTTTTGGAACAACCTTCCTTTTTCCATCAGTGTATACCTTGGAAAAAGCTCATATTGGCACAACCTTTGTTTGTATAATCTCAGTCCCCCAATATTCATATCTTCTGTATAATTCACTTTATCTGCACTGCCTGCAAAGCGCTCAACACACTCCCTATGTAAAAATTCATTGATTCCGCGGACACCGTGCTTCGTCTTTTTAAACAAAAAAATAATCTGCCCATTTTCCTGAGAAACAATACAGTATCCTATCATCTGCCCCTTAGAAAAAACAGCGATTCCCTTTGCTCCACTCTGTTCAATTTCTGATATGATGCACTCTGCCGTATCCTTTTGACAGCCATAACCACATTCCTCACAGGAGTGACAGCAGCACCAGCTCTGACTAATAAACTCTTTGCAGATCTCCAAATGGCGCGGCTCCAGCACTTCTGTAACAGGGGCGAACATACGGATAAAATAATGATAGTTATATCGTGTCTCCTGTGTGTCGAGTGCTTTCTTAAAATTCTCCATTTCATATACATAATCACTGTCTCCATCATCGTATTCCACCAAAAACGCTACAGGCAGCGTTTCCTCATAATAAGGAAGCATCTGCCTGCTGACATCTGTGACCAAATACCGGATTCCAAACTGTCTTGTCTTTTCAAGCTGCCACACAAGTGCACTGCTCATTTTCCCATTCCCATAATCTCCCATGAGGGGCAGCCAGCCGATCCTCTCATGATAGATATCGTAAGCAGCCGCCTGTAAAAATCCTTCCGCCTCCATATAATAAATCGGAATCGCCTGACGCCATGCCATCATGCTTGCAAAACTCATCGTTGAAGCATAACCAGATTCCATCTGTGCCAGATAACGCTGGAACAATCCTGCAGACTCAACTTGCAGCCTGTGAAAGCCGTATTTTTCCAAATCAATATGCTGTACTATATTCATACTTATACCCCTTGCGTGCCCCGGCACGCATGCCAATCAATAGTTTGAAAGTGGTAATAACATCCTTAGGAACTGTTCCTTACTCATATTTCTCTATAAAGATATCAGCCTCATCCATGTTGTCAGACTGATAATAGCTGTTGCACAAGTAAAGATATTCCCTTGCCGCCGCATCATGAACAGACTGCTTTAACACCGCTACAAACTGGGCGCGCGCCTCTCCAAACTTCTGTGCACAAAACAGGCTTACACCTCTCTCAAACAATTCTTTTGTCCGATTTTTGTCCCGTTTGCTCTGCTCGTTATCCCCGTCATACACCTCATATATTTTTTCAAGCCTTTGCTGAAAGGTATCATAGACAAACCCAAGTGTCCTGCTGTGATAATTGACCTCAAAATCCGAAATGTGTCCTGCAAGTGTCGATGTAACTAAAATCACTGCACCGTATTTCCCACACATTTTCTGGAGAAAATCTGCCATATTGGTCTTCCTCGTTATGGATACAATCGCCCTGCGGCTTTCATGTCCAACAGCCCCAATCATCACCCTGCCATAAGCCAGACCAAAGCCAAGCCGGATTTCCTGTTCATTTTGTCCTAGATGGCTTCTCACATTATTGCTCGCCGTAATAGCAGACTGCAGCAGATTCTCCGACATTGTTCTGTAAAAAGCAGTAAAGCTTGCCTCCATGAAATTTTCTATAATCCCCCCCTGCTCCATTACTGCCGGAATCGTCTGGTCACAGATTTCATTTATAAAATTAAACATCTGTTCTGTATTCATCTGCCTGCTGAGCTCGTCAAAATTCAGAATGCCATATGACATCATCGCAAGCTCCTGCTTCGTGTTGTCTCCGAGCTGTACCTTTGTAACCATATCACGGTTTAAAAGTGTAAACAGCTCTGATGGGAAATATTTGTAATATGCATTGTTGATCTCCTCGATCTCCTTCAAATGCCTTCCGATCCCTACATTGACACGGTTAAACACCCTCTTGATCTCGCTGATCTCATCATTTCCGCTCACATCCATCATATTGCCAAAAATATTATTCTCCATCTCCTCTGCATGCCTTGCCAGCGTCTTGAGCGGTCTTATGACAGACAGATTCATGATAATAAAAATAACAAAAATACAGCCAGCACTGAGTACTGCGATAGTCTGCAGCATTTCCCTGGAAATACTGTCGAGTGACTGAATAAGGTCTGACACAAGAACATCGACACCGACAAATGCCACCGCTTCATTCTCACTGTTCAAAACCGGGACATAGACAGAGGCAAGTGTCTGATAATCAATTCCCTGAATTGTCCTTGTCGTCTCTGCCTGTGTACATGGCTTCTTTGTCCTGAGAACCTCCTTTGCCCGGTCAAAATTTTCGGACAGATCAACAGGGGAGCCAAGCTCCCCTTCACTGTCTCCTATCTGACGAATCTGCTCCTCTGTCAACTTTGCATCGAAGATATAGACTCCTTCCTGTTCATTATATGGATACATGACATAGAGATAATAGGTATCTGTCTGTAGCTTGATATTGTCGATTCTCTCTTTCATCTCCCAGTATGCCGCGTCAGGCTCCAGTGTTCTGGCATACTCTTCGATTTTGTCAGCATCAAGTACACTTGCAGTAAGCTTTGCGATACTTACTGCATTCTGGTACGCCTTCTCCTGTATCATCACGCTGGTTATATGTTCCATTTCACGATAGATGCCATATGCAATACAGAACCCAAACATTAGAAAAATCAATACAAATTTGAGCCGTAATCCAAAACGTATCTTCATGTATCCTCCTTACTCGCCAGCCTTGACGAATCCTCTCATTCTGTCCGTATCATGGTATCTGTATATTCATGACACCGGGATTGGTAATCTGTATCACGCCGCCCCAGTTACACATCAGCTTAGACGAATGATTCAGTGCTGGTTTATTCGCTATGAGCACTTTCGGACAACCAGGCGTCCATGGTGCACTCGTCACTGGTATGCATGGCATTGGCGTAAGTGCTCCCAGCGCCGCAGCAGTCGCTGCTGCCACCTGCGGATTGGCAGGACTGCTGCACATTCCAAAGGGCATGATATTCTTCAATGGAACATTGTCCATAATCGTCGCAATTGGCATTGTTGTCATCACTTTATTTTCCGGTGTCACCATCAAAGCAGATGGAGCCACTCCAAAGGAACAGGCGCACATCGCCCCTCCACAGACTGCAAAACCCATATTAATCCAATCCCTCCAGTTTCATAGATCGTTCTGATTCTCTTTCCCTACATGAACCTCTAGCTTCACATTTTCCTGCTTTTTTTCAGTCTGCCATGTGCACATAAGTTCTGTTTGCTCGCCCATCAACGATGGAATCATCAGAAAATAATTTCCCTCCTCGTCCGCACTGCATGTATAAACCGGATACAACCTTGTCTCTGCCTTTTTATATTTCTTTTCCAGTGGTTCCTCCAACAGGTAGCTTCCCTGATCTGTATGAGACGCCTTGCTGATCTGTGCCGTCTCATACTTTTTTATCTCTTTCTGCCACATCAGGAAGCTTCTTCCTTCGAGAGATTCCGACTGTTGATGGAATATCATCAGCTCCCTGCAATGATTGCCATCGCAGTCTGACATCAAGCGATAGAACACACCGCCCTCCACCGCTGTAAAGGACAACTCCCGCAGCGGCGCTGTCTTCCCATAGACCACCGTCGCACCAACTCTGTTCGGATAAGCCCTCCCTGGCTGCAGCCGGATTCCCAGAAATGGCTCCTGTCGGTCAAGCTCCGAAAGCACAACACGTTTTTTCACTTGCTGATACTCCGGCGAGTTGACAATGACTGTCACAATATCACTGTCTAAATTTGTAAAGATATAATATCCCTCTTTCTTTCGAACTGGTGATGCAGCTCCCTCCACAGCTACATGAAGCTGCGAAGTTTCCGGCTTTTTTCCAGTAAAACCATCCGTCAGACCAACGATGAGTGAAACATGGATGCGAATACTTTCTTTCATTTTATCAGCCCTCCTGAACTGTAAAATCAATGTCCACAACACGCTTTGTACTTCTTGTGCGTCTTGACTCCAACTCTACAGGAGAAGCTCTAAAGCAGAAGGAAAGCTTATACGGCTTGTTCGGGAAAATCCATATCTTCATCTTTTCCTCCAGTGAAAGCGACAATAACTCGATCCCAATCGCGCCCTCTGTCATTTTGGAGACGGGCTTTAGCGTCTGCCCATCCAGGATGCTGTTGTCCGCCAAAATCTGCATCGCCCTTCCGAGGATTTTGTGCTCCTCCAGGGAACGAAATTTTACATCACCGTTTGAGTACGCTGTAGCCATATAGTATAGATCCAGGTGCATAGACGGATATTTCTGCGTATTTCTGTCACTCATACGCATCTCACTGTTTCGCATAAGCTCACTTGGCCTTACATCATATAAAAATAAACCAAGCAGAAAATCCCCCTTATCCTCAGGACTACATACACCAATACTCTCCTCATTTAACAACATCTCTGGCACCATCCCGGAACGCAAAAGACCTGTCAGTGCATTCCCAACATCTGCAATAATTGTATAATCCGCCATTTCCTCACCCTGCCATCTTTTTATGTTACTGTGTTTCCTGACTTAACAGAAACTCAAGCTGTTTGGTCAACACCTCAATCTGTGCCTCAATCGCCGCAATTTTATCCACTGGCTCAGAAACTTCGTCCATGTCGGTTCCAGTATCTGGCACAACGATCGGAAGGTTATTGCGAAATTCGCCCTGTGCCTCGACACGGCCGCTTGCTTCGTCATACAGAATCCCCTGTCCATGATATTCGCCGAGAACAAAGCTTCCCTCATAACGTTTCGCCCCTGTACTGGTATACGCCACACCCTCGCCGTTATAAAAGCCTAGATGAAATCCACCCTTGTAGCGAAGGATATTGGTAAACTCATCATAAAGCGTCCCTTCGCCCTCGTAGAGACCTTCCGAGAATCCTCCCTCATATACAAGTCTTCCCGATATCAGATCGTAAAGTTTTCCGTTTCCCTCATAAAGCCCCGCCTTAAA
>CAMWLV010000015.1 GCA_947175175.1 uncultured Lachnospiraceae bacterium | reverse complement strand
CAGTTACAATGATGACGTTTATGATGTCAGCTTGTGGTTCAAAAGAGAAGGAAACAATCACCGTGGATCTTTCAGTATTTGGGAAAAACGCAGAAGATACACAGTCTCTGGGCGGAACAGATACAGCGCCTTCAAATGATATGGATCCATCTGGCTCAACAGATGGCATGACGGTTGATGAGTGGGTAAATTCAGAGGAAGCTGTTACATTTGTGAAAGCGTTCAACAGTGTGTATGATGAACAGGGCATAACGATGGAAGTAGCGGCTGAAAATGGTACTTTAACGATGATGTTGATCTATTCTGAAGAGGCACTTGGAGCAGATACTGCCGGGCTGACAGAAGAACAGTGGGAAGAAGTGCATACATCAATGCTGCAGCAGTATAATAAGTTCAAAGATCAGCTTGTATCTAGTGGGAATGTACTGAAAGAAGAGGTTGACGCTTCTGTCATACATATTGTGTATAAAACAAGTAATGGCATGGAGTTATTCAGTCAGGACATATGATAAAAATAATAACACAGGTGAATAAAAAGAATATCTAATTAGTCAGATCCCATCAATTCTGATGGGATTTTTTGAATGCATTTTCTGTAGTTATGTGTTATACTATCGTGTATAATATGTTAAAGGAGGACGAACTGTTGAAACAGTTTCATATTATAATAAGACTGGTATTGTTTTTGTTTGGCATGATTGGCTGTACTGGATTTATTGTGCCTTTTCTGACAAGGCGGATTCTCAATATCGGAAATCTGGCTGGTCTGCTCGTCTGTGCCGCATTGGTATTATATGCGGTTTTCATGACGAGGATTCATCAGTGGATACAGCTTTTCTGGCAAAAAACAGCAGGTAAGGTGGTTTTGGGCATTTTTGCTGCCGGATTAGCCATGGCATTGGTATTGATCATTGTGATGACTTCCCTCATGGTCAAAGCCGCATATGCCAAACCAGTCGAAAATGCTACTGTGATCGTTCTTGGCTGCAAAGCATATGGGGAGCAGCCAAGCATTATGCTGGAAGAACGCCTGAAGGCTGCCATAAAGTACTTAAATGCAAATCCAGAATCGGCATGTATCGTGTCAGGAGGGCAGGGCGCGGATGAGACAATCTCCGAGGCACAGTGTATGTATCTCTATCTGACGAGTAATGGTATCGCCGCAGAACGGATTTACCTGGAAGAGCAGTCCACCACAACACGTGAAAACCTTTCTTTTTCCTATGAGATCATAAAGGAACAGGGACTGAATGAAAAGATAGCGATTGCCACCAACAATTTTCATGAATACAGGGCAGGAAGGATTGCAGATGGCATCGGATTAGAATATGGCGCTGTCTCAGGAAATACAGCTTTGTGGCTTCTGCCGACATACTATGCAAGGGAACTGCTCGCCATATTATATGAGTGGGTTTTTTAGAATTTACAGTGTTATTTTTCATCAAAGTGTGCTACAATACTTCTAACATTAATATAGGAGGTATCATATTTATGAAATCTATCATACAGGATATGAAACAAAATTACTTTGTCAATGCGGTTATCATGGTGGTTTTAGGGCTTGTCCTAGTGATCTGGCCGCATATTCTTGGTGTCATGTTGTGCTACGTGCTTGGCGGCGCATTGATATTGATGGGAATCATACAGCTGATCGGTTTCCTGCGCAGTGAGAGGCTTGGTTTTTACAACAAGTTCAGTATGCTGATGGGGATTGTTCTGATCCTTCTTGGCATTTGGATCTGCACGCAGCCGCGCATTGTATTATCCATTATCCCGGTGATAGTAGGCATCATCGTGCTTCTTCATGGTCTGATGGATATCCAGTACACACTTGATATCAAGAGAACCGGAAACACGAAATGGTGGATTGCACTGATTGCTGCCCTTCTCACACTTGGAGTTGGTTTGATGCTGGTCTTCAATCCGTTTACAGCATATGAGATCTCAATGATTCTGCTGGGGATCGCCATGCTTTATGATGGTGGATCTGATCTGGTTCTATTGGCCTTTGCCTATCTGGCACAGAGAGATACAGACAAGAGAGTGCGTGAGTTCAAAGGCAATGAATAAAATGATTTGATGTCTCAGTTGACGGCTTCTGATATTCCTTCGGAAGTCGTCTCATTTTCTGCATTTTCATCTTCTTTGTCGCCGGACAGCCATTTATCGAGAATGTTCTCGTCGTTTGTTATTTCATATACCGTTATATGGTCGCCTTCCGGAATCTTTTCCCCCAAAAGAAGCATGCCAATACACTTAACTGCCTCCATAGAATTGGTATAGTATTTATATGCTGCATCCGCATAGTTTTCATCAAATTCATCTGATTCATATGCTGTATGGTAGTAAGATACCGCATGTGACATTTCTTCACTTGCCTGCTCCGCCAGACCGGGAACACTTTCATACTGATCAGGTGTCTGGTTCTTGGAACGCTCAGCAAATTCAGCAAACTCTGCGTCCAGCCCGTCTAGTATTTCTAAAAGCTCGTTGACAGATTCTTTTTGGTTGATATCAAGACTATTGATCTTCTCATCTGCCTCCTGTATATAGTCTGCAAAATCAGCAACAGAAGAAGAAAAGACTGCAAGCGCTTTTTCCTCCTCGCTTGTCTTTCCACAGCCAGTCAGGCAGATCGCTCCAATCAGAACAGAAGTGCATAACATAACCTTTTTATCGATAAAACAATTGTTCATTTCCTGTAATTCCTTTGCATGATTCAAACGTAATGATCTATTATACTTTAACATAATACATACCTAAAAGCAATATTTTCCTTTAGAAACAATTCTGTTATAATTCCTCTTTGTTTCGGAAAAGTGTTCTGATGTTCTGAAATTTATTTCAAATAATGGTTTACTTAATCTGCAATATTATGTATAATTAAATATGTTTTTGTGATAAGACAAGGTAAATCAGATTTGAAAGGATAAGAGTGAACATCATGATCGGTGCTGACGCAATCGTAAAATGTCTCGAGAATGAAGGTGTTACGACGGTATATGGTTATCCCGGAGTGGCGATCTGTCCATTTTATAACAGTATTCTCGACTCAACAATCAGGACAATATTAGTTAGAACAGAGCAGAATGCTGCACATGCAGCAAGCGGAGAAGCCCGAGTCACCGGTAAAGTGGGAGTGTGTGCTGTCACAAGCGGACCGGGTGCTACCAACCTGATCACAGGTATCGCGACAGCCTTTGCTGACAGTATTCCTATGGTATGTATTTCAGGACAGGTAATAAGCGAGCTGATCGGAAGCGATGTATTTCAGGAGGCAGATATCACAGGCGCTGTGGAGTCTTTTGTCAAGTACAGCTATCTGATCAAAAATGTAGAAGATATCCCGCGTGTCTTCAAGGAGGCTTTTCATATCGCCAATTCCGGCAGGAAGGGGCCTGTGTTGATCGATGTTCCCATTGATATACAGAATGCTGCGATCAAAAATTTTAAATATCCAGAAACCGTAAATATCCGGGCGTACAAGCCAACCGTTAAAGGAAACGTTGTCCAGATCAAGAAGGTTGTCAAAGAGCTTGAAAAGGCAAAAAGACCTATTATCTGTGCAGGCGGCGGTGTTCATCTGAGTGAAGCTGTCCCCGAGCTGCGTGCATTTGCGGATCAGTACAGGATTCCCGTGGTGTCTACCATGATGGGAATCGGTGTCATGCGCACAGAAGATCCGATGTATTTTGGAATGGTCGGAAACAATGGCAAGGCATATGCCAACCGCGCCATGAACGAATCAGACCTTCTGATTATGGTTGGTGCCAGAGTTGCAGACAGGGCGGTCAGCCAGCCCGACCTGATCACCACCAACAAGATTCTGATACATATTGATGTCGATCCCGCTGAGATCGGCAAAAATGTCGGACCTTCGATCCCGCTTGTAGGCGATGCAAGGCATATCTTTGAAGATATCATGAAAGAGGAATTTACTTGTGAACATGAGGAGTGGATCAAGACACTGGAAGGATACCGCGAGACAATGGTGCAAAAGCGGAATCCCAATCCTGATTATGTCGATCCCGCAGCATTTATCACAATGCTTTCCAATGAGATGAAGGACGACGCAGTGTATGTTGCTGATGTAGGACAGAACCAGATATGGAGCTGTAATTACCATATCGTAAAAAATGGACGTTTTCTTACAACGGGTGGAATGGGAACCATGGGTTATTCGATTCCTGCTGCCATGGGTGTGAAGCGCGGTGACATGGGCAGACAGGTGGTTGCAGTGTGCGGCGACGGTTCGTTCCAGATGTCAATGATGGAGCTTGCAACCATTATGCAGCATCACATTCCTGTAAAGATTATCGTGATCAAGAATAACTATCTCGGTATGGTACGCGAATTTCAGCATTATAACTACAAGGACAATTATTCTGTTGTCGATATCAAAGATGGCACGCCCAATCTCGAAAAGCTTGCCGCTGCATATGACATTCCGTTTATCCGAGTGGAGAATATGTCACATGCACAGGAAAAGATAAGGGAGTTTCTGGCGGAGGATAACACGATGCTCATGGAATGTCTCGTAGATCCTATGGACTTAGTAAAGTAAGGAGGTCCCATTTCAAATGAAGAAAATATATTCCGTATTAGTAGAAAATAGATCCGGTGTGCTCTGCAAGGTCTCAGGCTTGTTCTCAAGAAGATGTTTTAATATTGACAGTCTGGCGGTTGGAGAGACAGATGATCCAGCTGTTTCCTGTATGACGATCGTAAGTTCTGGAAACCAGCGGACAATCGAGCAGATTGAAAAGCAGCTCAACAAAAAGATTGATGTCATCAAGGTAAAAACCTTTGACGAAAAGGACAGTATCAGCAGAGAGCTTATGCTGATCAAGGTAAAATACAACAGAGGCACCCGACGCGACATCATGGAAATCTGCGAGATCATGAAAGCAGATATTGTGGATATGTCAAACAACAACATGATCATACAGATCTGCGATATGCCGGAGCGAATCAAGGTTATGCTTGATATGCTCAAGTCAATCAGTATTGTAGAAGTTGCAAGAACGGGAACACTTGCTTTGCCGAAATGTGTTGACAATTAATATTAGAATTGATAAAATGAACTTTGGTTATTTATGCAGTAATTTGTATTTATTTATACATTTTAAGGGAGTGTAGCTTTATGCAGAATAGGGTATTTCAGCTTTTGGCTGATAACAATGCCGGTGTCTTAAGCCGCATATCAGGCTTGTTCTCAAGGCGCGGCTACAATATTGAGAGTATTACGGCAGGTGTCACGGCAGATCCGCGATTTAGCCGCATCACGATCGTGACCTCGGGTGATGAGGAAATCCTTGACCAGATTGAAAAGCAGGTTGCCAAGCTGATCGATGTCAGGGATATCCGGGAATTAAAACCAGAGAAAAGTGTTTACAGAGAGCTTTGCCTGATCAAAGTGCGGTCAACACCCGAGAAGCGGCAGGGAGTCATCGCAGTGGCAGACATATTCCGGGCAAAGATTGTCGATGTCAATGTGGACAGCCTTATTGTCGAGCTTACCGGTACTCAGTCTAAGATCGAGGCATTTATCGGTCTCCTCCAGGATTACGAGATTCTTGAGATCGCAAGAACCGGAATTGCAGGACTCGGACGTGGTACAGATGAACTGGTAAATCTGGATTAGCTGTTATTTATAATAAATATATATAGGAGGAAAATCCTCTGCTCGTTTGAGCAGCTCGCATTTTGCTCCGTAAAACAAGGAGGATTAAAAAAATGTCAGAAGCAAAGATTTATTATCAGGAAGATTGCAACCTTTCTCTGTTAGAGGGCAAGACAATCGCAGTCATCGGTTACGGCAGCCAGGGACATGCCCATGCGTTAAACGCTAAGGAATCCGGCTGCAATGTTATCATTGGCCTCTATGAAGGCAGCAAGTCATGGGACAAGGCCGTTAAGCAGGGATTTGAGGTTTATACAGCGGCAGAGGCAGCTAAGAAGGCGGACATCATCATGATACTGATCAACGATGAGCTGCAGGCAGACATGTACAAGAAGGATATCGAGCCGAACCTTGAAGCTGGAAATATGCTGATGTTTGCACATGGATTTAATATTCATTTCGGGTGTATCACACCGCCCAAGGATGTCGATGTTACAATGATTGCACCAAAGGGACCAGGACACACAGTTCGTTCAGAGTATCAGGCTGGCAAGGGTGTTCCATGTCTGGTAGCTGTAGAGCAGAATGCTACAGGAAAAGCACTTGAGTTGGCACTCGCTTATGCACTTGCGATCGGTGGGGCGAGAGCTGGTGTACTCGAAACGACATTCCGGACTGAGACTGAGACAGACTTGTTCGGTGAGCAGGCAGTTCTCTGCGGTGGAGTATGTGCGCTGATGCAGGCAGGTTTTGAGACCCTTGTTGAGGCAGGATATGATCCGAGAAATGCTTACTTTGAGTGTATTCATGAGATGAAGCTCATTGTAGACCTGATCTATCAGTCAGGCTTTGCCGGAATGAGATATTCGATCTCTAACACAGCAGAGTATGGCGATTACGTCACAGGTCCAAAGCTGATTACAGAGGAGACAAAGAAGACGATGAAGAAGATTCTCTCTGATATTCAGGATGGTTCTTTTGCTAAGGAATTCCTGTTGGATATGTCTCCAGCTGGACGCCAGGTTCACTTCAAGGCTATGAGAAAGCTTGCTTCTGAGCATCCTTCTGAGAAGATTGGTGAGGAAATCCGCAAGCTCTATAGCTGGAATAATGAAGAGGATAAATTTATCAACAACTAAAATAATACACATAATATTGGATTTATTTGTCAAAAAGTTATTCAAAAGGGAGAAATTAGAAACATACGTTTCTTTTTCTCCCTTATTGAATTAATCTGTGCTATAATGATTATTAGTAATTTCATTGGTGGAGGCATGTGAAATGTATGCATATATAAAAGGTGAGATCGTCGATATCACCGAGGATAATTTGGTACTAGAATGCAATAATATCGGA
Source organism: uncultured Lachnospiraceae bacterium (assembly GCA_947175175.1). Lineage (GTDB taxonomy): Bacteria > Bacillota > Clostridia > Lachnospirales > Lachnospiraceae > COE1. Next base: position 32,258 of record CAMWLV010000015.1, on the reverse strand, counting down.
TATAATATCAGAATACCGCTCAGTGTAGCACAGCGCCTGCCGGGAACTGGTGCGACAGTAAAGATTTACACCTATACAAGTGTACGTGAGGATGCCTTTCAATTATTTGGTTTTCTCTCCAAAGATGATTTGGAAATCTACAAAAAGCTGATCGCGGTAAACGGAATCGGTCCCAAGGGTGCATTGAGTATATTGTCGGTAATGAGCGCTGATGACCTTCGGTTTGCGATCCTTTCCGGGGATGCTAAGGCGATATCAAAAGCGCCGGGAATTGGAAATAAGTCTGCTGAAAGAATCATTCTGGAACTGCGGGATAAGGTTCATCTCACAAGTGATACCACATCGTCCGAACAGATTGCGGGAATTGATACGCAGTCTGGTTCAGAGGCTAAAAATGAGGCTTTGGAAGCTCTGGTATCATTGGGGTATTCTCCATCTGAAGCGCTAAAGGCTCTAAAGCAGATTGAGATTACTGACGATATGGACTCGGGAGCTGTATTAAAACAGGCTTTGAAAATAATCAGTACAATATAACTATTTTTGATAAGTGTTTTTGGAGGGTTCTATGGCAGCCAGAGTGATTGAGACAAAACTTATAGAAGAAGATGTAAAAATTGAGGGAAATCTGCGCCCACAGTCGTTAAAGGACTATATCGGACAGAAAAAGGCAAAGGAAATTCTAAGGATCTACATTGAGGCTGCAAAGCAAAGAAATGATTCTCTGGATCATGTCCTTTTTTATGGACCTCCTGGACTTGGCAAAACAACGCTTGCAGGTATTATCGCAAATGAGATGGGTGTCCATATCAAAGTGACAAGCGGTCCAGCTATTGAGAGACCTGGCGAGATGGCATCTATTCTGAATGGCCTTCAGGAAGGAGATATATTATTTATCGATGAGATCCACCGCCTTAACAGGCAGGTGGAGGAGGTTCTTTATCCTGCCATGGAAGATTTTGCGATTGACATTATGATTGGAAAGGGGACATCTGCAAGGTCAGTACGGCTTGATTTACCCAGATTTACGCTGATTGGAGCAACGACAAGAGCTGGTCTTCTGACGGCTCCCTTAAGAGACCGTTTTGGCGTTATTCAGCATCTTGAATTTTACTCTGTTGACGAATTGAAACTTATCATCCAGCACTCAGCCCGCATACTGAATGTGCGGATTGATGAACAGGGGGCAATGGAACTTGCCAGAAGGAGCCGCGGAACCCCGCGTCTCGCAAACCGTATGCTGCGGAGAGTTCGGGATTTTGCGCAGGTAAAGTACGATGGACAGATAACACTGGAGGCTGCAAATACTGCGCTTGATATGTTAGATGTCGATAAACTCGGTCTTGACCAGACAGACAGGCTGATACTGATGACGATGATCGAGCGCTTCAGCGGCGGACCAGTAGGACTGGATACATTGTCCGCGGCAATTGGAGAGGATAGCGGCACTATTGAAGATGTGTATGAGCCGTATCTGATCAAAAATGGTTTTATCACACGCACCCCGCGCGGCAGAGTTGTATCAGAACTTACATACCGTCATTTCGGTATACCGTCATTTCGGACTTGAAATGCCAGAATAGTATTTGATATAATATGATTAAAATTTGCGATGGATATTTGATATAAAGTTTACATGAGAAAGGGGCAAGATTATGGCTGCCAAAACAGATACAGAAGTAATAATTGGAGGAAAAGTGCTGACCGTCAGCGGCAATGAAAGTGCAGAATATCTACAGAGAGTCGCAGCGTATATCAACAATAAAGTCAATGAGTACGCTAAGATGGATAGTTTTAAGAGGCAGTCTGTCGACAAACAGAATATGCTGATTCAGTTAAATATTGCAGACGATTATTTTAAGGCAAAAAAGCAGATTGAACTTCTTGAACAGGATTTGAAAGCGAAAGACAACGAATTATATGATTTAAAACATGAGCTGATCGCCACACAGATCAAGCTTGATAACACCTCAAAATCCCTGAAAGAAGCAAATGAGACTTTAAATGAAAATTCTAAGCAGATTGTCCGTTTAGAGACGGAGTTGAAGGAATCGAAAAAAGCATGAGGGAACAAAGAGTAGAATTGTTGGCGCCGGCTGGTAATTTTGCCTGTTTTCGGGCAGCAATAAACGCTGGCGCCGATGCGGTGTATCTGGGCGGAGAACAGTATGGTGCGCGTGCATATGCAGGAAATTTCACATCAGAAGAAATCGCCGAGGCATTGCACATAGCACATATGTTTGACAGGAAAATTTACCTGACAGTTAATACGCTTGTAAAAGAGAGCGAATTTGAAAATCTGATTCCATATATCACACCATTATATGAAGCGGGATTGGATGGAGTGATTATACAGGATATTGGTGTATTGGAATGTCTGCGCCAAACTTTCTCCGACCTGGAGCTGCATGCGAGTACCCAGATGGCGATCACAGGTGTCTATGGTGCGGCGTATCTGAAAAAATTGGGCGTATGCCGTGTTGTCCCTGCGAGGGAGCTGTCTCTTGATGAAATTATAGATATCAAGAAAAAGACAGATCTGGAAATCGAGTGCTTTATCCATGGTGCTATGTGCTATGCTTATTCCGGGCAGTGTCTTTTCAGCTCTATTCTGGGCGGCAGAAGCGGCAACCGCGGACGCTGTGCAGGACCATGCCGGCTGCCATACACCGATACCAGGAATAGGGTACAGTACCCACTTAGTCTGAAGGACATGTATACACTGCCCATGATTCCTAAGCTGATACAGGCGGGAATAGATTCCTTTAAGATTGAAGGGCGCATGAAGAGTCCCGAGTATGTTGCAGGCGTCACTGCAATGTATCGGAAATATATTGATTTGTATCTGACAAACCCTGAAAAACCATATAAAATAGCTCCTAAGGACGAGCAATTGATAAGACAATTGTATATCCGTTCGGACACTTGTGATGGATATTATCAAAGACATAATGACAAATCTATGGTTACATTGACAGAACCAGGATATTCGGGCAGCTCGCCAGAGATTATAAAAGACATTCAAAAGAACTATATTTCACAGGATATCCTTTTGCCAATAACCGGAACTGCAAAAGTCCGTGCAGGAGAGCCATTAGAACTGACATTTGTGTATGATAGTGTATCTGCGGCAGTGAAAGGGGACCTTGTTAACCACGCCCTGAACAGACCACTGAGCAGGGAAGATATCTCACAGAAGCTTTGCAAGCTTGGAGATACCTGTTTTGCGCTCACTGACCTGACGATTGACACAGACGGAGCTTCGTTTATTCCAGTGAAAGCGCTGAATGAACTGCGGCGTGCAACTGTTTCCAAACTAGAACAGGAAATCCTGGACAATAAGGTTTCGAAACGAAAAATTTGCACAGCAGAATCAGGCACAGAAGGCGGGAGTATTCGTCATGTGGAATTTGATCACGGAGAGAAAAAAGGGAACGAGTTGTGTGTACTGGCAACAACCCACGAACAGCTTTTGATCGCAAACAAATATTCTGACATTCGTAAGATTTATGTGGACGCCGACATTTTTTTGCAGGATATGGAAGTACAACAATCACTGCTGCCTGAAAAAGAGTATTTTCTTGTGCTGCCTTATATTTTACGGAAAAGATCTTACAAATATCTGTCATCCTATGAAAAGTTATTAGGTAACAGCCGCTTTGCCGGTGTCATGGTCAGAAATTTCGATGAACTACAATGGCTTTATGAGACTGGCTATACAAGAGAGATCTGTTCTGATCATACCATTTATGCATGGAATAACACTTCGCTGGATTTTTTGTCAGGACAACTTGACTGTGTTACGTTTCCTTTGGAGTTGAACAAAAAGGAGCTGAACATGCTTTCCGCAGATATAGATTGTCGTGTCAGCTTTGTTTTATATGGGTATATTCCTATGATGTACGCGGCAAACTGTGTCAGAAAAACATTGGAACATTGTATAAAAGATACCATATCTGCAAATAATAGGTATCATTTGACAGACCGCTATCAAAATGTTTTCACAGTGGCACAAAATTGTAAGCACTGTTATAATATATTGTATAATACAGTGCCATTATCGCTTCATGGACAGCTGGAAGGGATTTTGAAAAAAAATTACAATCAATTGCGGCTTGATTTTTCCATTGAAGATGAAGCACAGACGAATACAGTGATTGAATATTATATCAGTCGTATGACGGGGAATAAAGAATTTCCCTGCAAAGAATTTACAAACGGACATTACAAGCGTGGAGTAGAGTAAAATGCTTAGAGCAGTGATCGAATTATCAAAATACATCTTAGCAGTCAATATTTTATTGTACACATTGACCAGTTATATCGTCCTTCGACGCGATGACAGAGAGCGAAAGGGCTTTGTTTTCGTACTGCAATATATTTTGATTTTATTCAATCACGTGATCGGAAGCCTTGTGCTGCTATCGTCGAGAAAGGACTTTACATATCTTTTTCTGCCCCTTTTTCAGTTGATAACCGTGTTTGCTTTTCTGGTACTGATGAGGGTAATCTATCCAAGAGCCAACAGATTGATTCAAAACCACATAGCACTTTTGTTATCCATCAGTTTTGTCATTTTGACACGAATATCTCTGACTCGTTCTATCCGCCAGTTCGCGATTGTTGCGATATCACTTGTGGCCGCATTGACGGTTCCAGCCTTTATGAAATATATCAAACTTCTGAAAAGGTGTGAATTTATCTTTGCAGCAGCAGGTATATTGATACTGGGGGCAGTGCTGATCAGCGGAAGTATTACCAACGGATCTAAGCTGTCCTTTTCCATTATGGGGTTGTCCTTTCAGCCATCAGAGTTCGTGAAGATCATCTATGTGCTTTTTACAGCAGCGATTCTGTCAAGGGCAGATCGCTTTATTCATATTGTAATCTCGGCGGCGTTGGCGGCGATCCATGTCATGATTCTCGTTGCCTCCAAAGATCTCGGAAGTGCATTGATTTATTTTATCACTTATATTATCCTTTTATTTGTGGCAACACACAAGATCAGATATCTGATACTTGGTCTGGCAGGAGGTTCCGCGGCGGCGTATGTCTCGTATTTCCTCTTTGCCCACGTGCGCGTGCGCGTCGTAGCATGGCTTGATCCTTGGAATGACATCAATGCCACAGGCTATCAGATCGCACAATCCCTGTTCGGCATCGGAACCGGCGGATGGTTTGGCATGGGGATTGACGCCGGAATGCCAAGTTCCATACCATACGTGGAGCAGGATTTTATCTTTTCTGCCATCTGTGAGGAATTCGGTGTTCTTTTTGGTATCTGCCTGATTGCAGTCTGTGTCAATTTATTTCTGGAGATTGTACATGTAGCACATACCTGTTATGATTCTTTTATGAAATATGCGTCCTATGGATTGGGGACCATCTATATCGTACAGCTCTTTCTCACAATTGGCGGAAACAGCAAGTTTATACCCTTGACAGGCGTTACACTGCCCCTGATCAGTTATGGCGGAAGTTCGGTGCTTGCCTCGCTGATCATGTTTTCCGTGATTCAGGGATTATATATCAATAACGATCTGTATTATGAAGGGAAGTACGGCACGGATGACCCTTATGAAAATGGGGAAAGCAATGATACCGCGGAATATGATGAATACACAGAAGATGGCTGTAATGACACATCTGCGTTATGTATGTCAAAACTTCAAATGAACATTGTCGCAGGCGTTTTTGCGGGGCTGTTTGTCGCGATCAGTGGATATCTGGTGCATTATGTATATTTTGACAGCCCACAGATCATCAATAATTCTTACAACGCAAAACGCCAGGATATTTTGGCGGCAAAGACGATTCGGGGAGATATTCTCTCCGCAGATGGACAGGTACTGGCAACCACACTGGAAAATACCGATGAGCGGTACTATCCTTTTGGCGATGTTTTTTCCCATGCAGTTGGTTATGCTTCCCATGGAAGGATGGGAGTGGAGCAGAGTGCCAATATGTTTCTTGTCTCGTCCAATATTTCTCTTAGCAGCAAGCTGCAGAATGACCTGGCAGACGAGAAGCATATGGGGAACACGGTTGTCACCACATTCGACGCAAGACTGCAGAAGATCGCATATAATGCAATGGGAATATACAGCGGGGCTGTGATTGTGACAGAACCGTCTTCTGGGCGAATCCTTGCGATGGTATCTAAGCCGGACTTTGATCCCAATAAAATCAGTGACATCTGGGAGGATATACTGGCTGACACGACCAGCTCTGTCCTGCTCAACAGGGTTACGCAAGGATTGTATCCACCAGGATCAACCTTTAAAATCCTCACAGCGTTGGAATATATACGGGAAAATTCAGAAAACTATCAGGATTACAGCTTTCAGTGTACAGGAAAATTTACCAATAATGGAGATACCATCAGCTGTTACCATAACACCAGCCACGGCTCTGTAGATTTTACGACATCCTTTGCAAAATCCTGCAATGCATCCTTTGCTAATATCGGACTTACACTTGACCGGGATCAGTTCAGACAGACACTTGACAGTCTGCATTTTAACAGTAGTCTTCCTGTTGATTTTCTGGCAAATGTCAGTCGTATCTCTGATGAGCTCTCGGACAATGACGGCGTCATGCTTCAAACGGTAATCGGACAGGGAACAACGCAGATGACTCCGATTCAGATTGCCATGATCACTGCCATGATCGCGAATAACGGCGAGATGATGACACCATATATGATCGACCACATTGAAACGGCAGATGGAGATGTGATCAAACAGTATGAACCGACATCTCTGGGACAGTTGATCACAGAACAGGAGGCAGCGGCATTGCAGGAATTGATGTCCGCTGTGGTGCAGGAGGGAACAGGCACCCGTCTGATCAGTGAAGAGTACAGTGCAGCTGGCAAAACAGGATCGGCGGAGTTTAATGACTCCTCTGATTCCCACGCATGGTTTACCGGCTATACTTATGATACGGAGATTCCGCTTCAGATAACAGTTATCTTAGAAGGTGCTGGAAGTGGTGGAGAGTACGCGGTGCCAATGGCAAGAAGAATTTTAGATCAATATTATGGCAAAAACTAACATGTATTTTCTGCTTTTTGTATAAAAAATCGCAAAAACTTCAATAATACTTTGTAATTTTTTGCAAAAAGGTGTATATTAGTATTAGATAAAATTTTATGGTAGAAGGGAGCCGAAAAATGATTAACCGCTTATTTGGAAATTACCTGGTAGAAAAACAAATATTATCGCAGAGCCAGCTGGATGATTTACTTCCTGTTCAGAAAGACTTTAAAGCTGAGGTAGAGACAATAGCCGTGATCAATAAAGTTCTTACATCGGCAGCTGCGCAGGAGCTTTTAGGGCAGATTGATAAAGATAAAGAACGTTTTGGTGAGGAAGCGATTGAGGCAGGATACCTCAGCGATGAAAAACTGGACGAGATCTTAACGTATCAGTCAAATACTTTTATGAAATTTGTTCAGAAACTTTTGGATCGTGGGATATTTAGTCTGGAACAGATCAATCCTTTTTTGGATGAGTTTCAACAGCGCGGGGGATATGATGATGCCCAGATCAGCGCACTGATTCATGATGACTTGGAACAGTGCATCCATATTTTTGTCCCGATGAAATCAGACCCGCTCAAAGAATACACACTTACCCTTGTTCGGACGATACGCAGGCTGATTGACTGTGATGCGTATCTGGATAAGGCATACACTGCACGTTCTCTGCAGCTTGACAAGTATGCTTGTCAGATGATCGTCGGGGATATGCGTATGAAAGTGTATATCAGTGCGCCAGACAACGGTCTGCTCGCCATTGCCAATCACTTTACAGAGGATACATACAGCACGGTTGATGCGGATGCCTTGGACAATGTTGGGGAGTTCATCAACTGTGTGAATGGTCTGTTTGCCACCAATTTAAGCTATGATGATGTCGCAATTGATATGAATTCACCTGAATATTCCATAGATGGACCGTTTGTCAGCAACGAGAAATTGTATGTGATTCCTATTCATGCCAATGGCTGCAGTTTTAGGGCAGTTTTAGAAGTATATGAATAAATATGCTTTTCAAAATATAAGAAGAGGATAAGGAGATTAAAAAATGAGTACTGTTTTGATAGTTGATGATTCCAAAACATCGAGATATATGCTTCGCCATATTCTTGTCGAAAATGGTTATGAAGTAGTTGCAGAGGCGGAAAATGGGCAGGAAGGTTTTGATAAATACTGTGAGCTTGAGCCAGATTTTGTGACACTTGACATTACCATGCCTGTGATGGATGGCATTGAAACCCTTGTTAAGATCAAAGAATACAATGAGGAAGCAAAGGTGATCATGGTAACAGCATCTGGGCAGAAAAATAAAATGCTCGATGCAATTAAGCTTGGCGCCGCTGATTTTGTTACAAAGCCTTATGAGACCAGCCAGATTATAAGCATTATGGACAGTATGAAATAAACTATACGCACCATACAGGAGGAAACAGCATGATTCAAGCTACTAGCTGTGGTGGCGTAGTCATTTTCAGAGGGAAAATTTTACTTTTGTACAAAAATTTCAAGAACAGGTATGAAGGGTGGGTGTTACCAAAAGGAACCGTCGAAACCGGCGAAAAGCATGTGGAGACAGCCCTGCGCGAAGTGTTTGAAGAATCCGGCGTGAAAGCCACTGTCATGAAATATATCGGGAAAAGTGAATATACCTTCAATGTGCCTCAGGATATCGTAGAGAAGGAAGTTCATTGGTATCTGATGATGGCTGATAATTATTACAGCAAGCCACAGCGCGAGGAATTTTTTGTTGATTCAGGATATTATAAGTATCATGAGGCTTATCACCTGCTTAAATTTTCAAACGAAAAACAGATACTGGAGCAGGCTTATCAGGAATATCTGGATCTCCGAAAAAACAAACAATGGATAAAACCACGTTAAAACAAGCAAAAAGAAGGTCTGTCCTGACCTTCTTTTTGGTTTGAAATATTGAGAATCTTATGTTAGAATAGTCATTGATTATAGAAACGTAATGGGGAGCAGTGATCAGAATGCACTTTAGCAGAAAATTGTATATCAGCCCTTCTTTGGATAAAAAATGTGGAACAGTAAAATGGAAACTGCGAACCGGCAGGCCACAGCCGTTTGTCTATATCATCGCTCTTGCGAAAAATAATGACCTGCTTGAAATTTATCATAGCGGGATGCTGAAACAGAACTATTACAAGAAAAAACGAAATGCTCCATATATTGTCGGTATTGCTGCGGGGTATAGCGGTGCGGTAGACCTTGTCATAGAAATCATTCAGGATGTTTTTCGCGAAACAGGCACATATGATGTGAAAGCTTTTTTTACAAAATAAATTGATGGTTAAGGGGATTTTATGGTGTCGATACTATTAACAGTCCTGAAAATAATCGGAATCGCAATCCTGATTGTTCTCGGACTCATTTTATTCATATTGCTGTTGGTTCTGTTTGTACCAGTCAGATATCGCGGCGGCGGCAGTTATCAGAATGGTCTGTTTGCGGCAAAACTGCGTGCGTCGTGGCTTTTGCACATCATATCGATAAAGGGAGAGTATCAGAATGAGCAGGCGCTCCATGTTGATCTGAAGATCTTTGGCATTAGGATTTATGACAATTTAAGAGTGGGCAGCCAAAAAACGAAGCATAAAAAAGTAAAATCAACCAAAAATAAAACAGAAAGCACTGGTGAAATTCAAGCTGCTTCGTCAGAGGATTATACAGCGGAGGATACCGCATCGGAAGATGCTGTATATGAAAAAGAACAGACCGATGATTTTAGTGAAAATATCTACAGCAATATAGATCTGACTGTGACTGATGACTTCCCAGGTAACGCGGTCAATAGCAGCGGTAAAATACTGGGAATTGTTCAAAAAATTAAGAATATTTTCACTAATTTTGTAAATTTTTTCAAAAATATAAAGTTCACATTCCATAAAGTTTGTGATACAATAGTGAAGATAAAAGATAACATAAAATATTACATGAAAGTGTTACAACTTGATAGTACAAAGCGGGCGTTTGCAGCATGTCAGAAACAGGTTGTGTGTATATTGGGAAAAATATTGCCACGAAAATATCGAATAAACCTTCATCTGGGTTTTGACGATCCGGCAGTGATGGGAGAAGTCCTTGCTGTATGGGGAATATTCTATCCCTTACATCTGGGAAATATCGATATACAGCCTGAATTTGACCATTCTGTCATCGAGGGGGATTTTTCCTTTCAGGGACATGTCAGTGCAGTTGTATTTGCGCGTGCTGCCTGCATTCTGTTTTTTGACAAGGATATCAAGCGATTGATCAAACATTTAAAGCGCGGCGGGATTTGATTGGAATTCATTTGATTTGGAGGTATAGAATGTCTGATAATAGTTTTAATGAAGTAGTAAATTCCATGATGCAGGGAATGGAAAGCTTTCTCTCGTCCAAAACGGTGGTTGGTGAGCCGACACAGGCAGGAGATACGACGATTATTCCTTTAGTGGATGTGACGTTTGGCGTAGGGGCAGGAGCTTCTTCCCAGGAGAAGAAAAACGGCGGGGCAGGCGGTATGACTGGAAAGATGTCTCCGAGTGCGGTGCTTGTCATCAAGAACGGACAGGTAAGACTTGTCAATATCAAAAATCAGGATACTGTCACTAAAATCATTGATATGGTGCCTGACCTGATCGATCGGTTTACCTCCAAAAAGGAAGATATGCCAAGTGATGAGGAGGCAATCAGCACAGCTTTTCCCGAAAACAAGTAAGGAGACAGCAAAGTACTAATAAATGAATCGCACCTTGCATATAATAAATAAAGATGTGCCGAGGTGTATGGTTATGTGTAAGTTGATAGGTTATACTTTGTTTTGGATTGCGGTCGGCATGCTTTTTATGCTGGTGCTTGGCAGTACATGGATTGGTCTGATACTTATCGCAATTTTTATTATTACAGGGTATTATCTATTTGACTGTAAATAAAACTTTTATGTAAAACTGTGATAACATGAAGTATAGTTTCAATTTCAAAAGGGAGTAGATCAATATGTTGGATTTTGATGAGGAGCTCATGAAGGCTGAGGCACCAGATGACATCAAAAAGATGAAAACATGGATGTTTCAGGAGCAAGTCAGAATTCAGGCAAAGAGGGACGAGCTGCAGGAGCTTGGCCGTGAGCTGCAGGATTTGAAGAGAAAACTGGAGCGTGAAAAAAATGCACTCGAAGTGCGTGAAAAGATGATCAAAAAACGTTTTGATGACAATGAAATATTTATAGCCAAAAAACAAAAGATTATCGAGGACGCTTATCAGCAGCTTGCGCTTGACAGAAAGGCATTGGAATGTGAACGCTTGAATTTTGAGCATGAGAAAAGCAAATACAGACGCCAGAAGATGTCTGGTCCAAAACCAGTGCATCAGCAATATGAATCCGGTGCTTATGATAGTACAAGCTTTTTCCGTGGAGTTGACAGCGATCTTGCTTTGAGGAAGCGGTATAAGGAATTGTTGAAGATATTCCATCCAGATAATAAATGTGGCGACACGAAGACATTACTGCTCATTCAGACAGAATATGAAAATATAAGAAGTCGGTATTATGAAAGCTAATACAGTGTATTCGAAGTTCCTGTGTATAAAAAAAGAAGCTTGATGCTTCTTTTTTTATTACAAATAAATTATGCTCTTTTCACTATGCACGCTCAACAGCTCCAGAACGCAGACATCTTGTACATACATGCATTCTCTTAGCAGCTCCGTTTACTTTGCATTTAACACTTTTTACATTGGAATTCCAAATTGCATTGGATCTTCTATGAGAATGGCTTACGTTATTACCGAAATGAACGCCTTTGCCACAAATATCACACTTTGCCATCGTTAGCACCTCCTCGACTAATCTAAGTCATTCGACTCGCAACGCTAATATCTTATCAAAAAAAATAGCTTTTGGCAAGTTATTTTTCATAAAAAATATAATATTTTCATAAATGATGGAAATTCTATTAAAATACATGTTTTCTTTTTTCCAAAAAACGGTTATAATAATAACATTAATGTTCTTTATAGTAAGGAACTGTTCAGAAATAAAAGGAGGATTTCTATGAAAGGATCTATGAATACCCACATGGGTAATATCTACATCGATCCTGAGGTTATTGCCCAATACGCCGGGAGTGTAGCTGTTGAGTGCTTTGGTATTGTCGGAATGGCCTCAGTAAACGTGAAAGATGGCTTGGTGAAGCTGCTAATGAAGGAAAGTATCACCCATGGAATATCAGTAAATATCGTCAACAACAAATTAATTCTTGATTTTCACGTTATTGTGGCATACGGTGTAAGTATTATTACAGTATGTGACAACCTGATTAACAATGTAAAGTACAAGGTGGAAAATTTCACAGGTCTCGAAATCGAAAAAATCAACATCTTTGTTGAAGGCGTTCGAGTGATTGATTAAGGAGGATTTCTAAAAGTGGGATTAAATATAATCGATGCGAAAATGCTATCAAAGATGTTTCTCGCCGGAGCAAAGAATTTGGAGCATAAAAAAGAATGGATCAATGAATTGAACGTTTTCCCTGTTCCCGACGGTGATACAGGCACGAATATGTCTATGACAATTATGTCTGCTGCCAAAGAGGTTGCTGCCATAGCAGAGCCGGATATGGTCTCCCTTGCAAAAGCGATCTCCTCAGGATCTTTAAGAGGTGCGAGGGGTAACTCAGGTGTCATTCTGTCACAGCTTTTTAGGGGTTTTACCAAGGTCATCAAGGAATATGATGAGATCAATGCGGCAATTCTCGCATCTGCCTGTGACAAGGCAGTTGAGACGGCATATAAGGCTGTCATGAAACCAAAGGAAGGTACGATCCTTACCGTGGCAAAGGGTGCTGCGAAAAGGGCAAACGACCTTGCCATGGCGGGCGAGAAGGACTTGGAGATCTTTATCGGTGAGATCATCAAGGAAGCGGAAGCCGTCCTTGCCCAGACACCGGAAATGCTTCCTGTTTTAAAGCAGGCTGGTGTAGTTGATTCCGGCGGGCAGGGACTTGTGGAAGTGTTAAAGGGCGCCTATGATGCGTTCCTGGGCAAAGAGCTTGACCTGTCTATAGAAGCGGCACCAAAAACAAGCAGTCCCGCGGAAAAAGGCGTGATGCCGTCCAATATCGAGGCACAGGCAAACGCGGAGATCAAGTTTTGTTATTGTACACAGTTTTTAATCATGCTCAACAAACCATTCAATATCAAGCAGGAGATGGATTTCAAGGAGTATCTCTCATCGATTGGTGATTCGATCGTTGTTGTGGCTGATGATGAGATCGTCAAAGTGCATGTACACACAAACGATCCGGGACTTGCGATGCAGAAGGCATTGCGGTATGGTTCACTCACAACGATTATTATTGAAAATATGCGGCTTGAGCGCGATGAAAAGGTTTCGGATATGATGGAGAAGCAGATGCAGAGCACAGAACTTCCGAACAAGTCAGAAACTGGCATGAACGGCAGTGAAGTAGTTTCACCTGAACATAAGGATACTGGTTTTATTGCTGTTTCCATTGGTGAAGGTATGAATGAGATTTTCCGTTCCTTGGGTGTTGACTATATTATTGAAGGCGGTCAGACGATGAACCCGAGTACGGAGGATATGCTCAATGCCATTGAGAAGATCAATGCAGATCATATTTTCATTTTTCCGAATAATAAAAATATTATCCTCGCAGCAAACCAGGCAAAGCAGCTGACAACAGATAAAAATATCATTGTAATCCCGACCAGGACAGTTCCACAGGGTATCACGGCCATTATCAATTATGTTCCTGATGTCTCCATCGAGGAAAATGAGGCTGTCATGGCTGAGGAAGTACAGCATGTTGCAACCGGACAGGTAACATACGCGGTGCGGGATACCATGATTGACGGCAAAGAAATCCATGAGGGCGACTTTATGGGAATCGGGGATAAAGGGATCTTATCTGTGGGTACTGACTTGCAGGATGTTGCGTTCAACATGGTTAAGGAAATGATGTCGGATAAATATGAATTGATTAGTATTTATTATGGTGACATCATCAAAGAGGAGCAGGCACAGAAACTGGCAGATATGGTGCGTGCCGAATTTGGCGGATGCGATGTGGAACTCCAGTTTGGCGGTCAGCCGATCTATTCTTATATTATTTCAGCGGAATAAGAGACAAAGAGAATTTCTAAGTCCGCAAAATAGGCAGACTAAGAAATTCTAAAACTTTGTTTATTAGGAGATTGATATGCAGTTAAGCGATCCGATTACGGCTTTGAAAGGAATTGGTGAGAAAACAGCTTCCTTATACCATAAACTGAATATCTATACGATTGATGATCTGATAAAACATTATCCCAGAGACTATGAGGAATGGCGCGATATTGTAAAGATTGGGGAGCTGAGGGCAAACCAGGTGCACGCGATACGCGCCATGGTCATCAGCGCCCCACAGACAGTGCAGATCAGGAAAAATATGACGATTACTACCGTGCGTGTCAAGGATGACAGTGGGGCATGTGACATCACATACTTTAATATGCCCTATATCAAAAACAGCCTTCAGCCAGGGAAACAGTATATCTTTCGTGGGCGCGCGTTGCTGAAAAACAACCGCATTACCATTGATCAGCCCAAAATTGTGAGTCCGCACGAGTTTGTGCAGAATGTGAACAGGCTTTCCCCGATTTATCCATCTACAAAGGGGCTCACGATTGCGGCGATTACCAAAGCGGTTCATCTGGCAATCGATGTTCTGGACTTTCACGAGGATTACATACCTGAGTCTATGCGCGTGGAATACAGACTCCCTGACTTAAAGACTGCTCTGTTGGGCATTCATTTCCCGGAAAACCGTGATGTGATGCTTGCCGCCAGAAAGCGCATTGTCTTTGAGGAATTTCTGTTTTTTATCGTGTCTGTCATGTTTCTGAAGGATATGGCAACACAGGAAATCAATGACGCCCCGATGATGCGTATTGACGCCTGTCAGGATTTTATCGGCAGGCTTCCCTATGAGCTTACTGGTGCACAGAAAAAGGTATGGGCACAGATTGAGTGTGATCTGTGTTCGACACACCTCATGAATCGGCTGATTCAGGGTGATGTCGGCTCTGGCAAGACGATTGTAGCCATTCTTGCAATGTTTATGTGTGTGATGAACCATCATCAGGCGGCGTTCATGGCGCCTACGGAGGTACTGGCAAAACAGCATTATGAGTCAGTCCTGAAACTGATGGAAGATTATGGGCTGCCTTTTAAACCGGTTCTGTTAACGGGTTCCCTGACAGCAAAGGAGAAGCGCAGGGTAAAGGAGAGCATTGTTCTTGGTACTTGTAATGTCATTGTTGGGACACAGGCGCTATTGCAGGACGATGTTGATTTTTATGACCTGCGTCTGGTCATCACTGACGAACAGCATCGTTTCGGCGTAAAACAGCGTGAGACGTTTGCCCAGAAGGGAATGCAGCCACACATTCTTGTCATGAGTGCCACACCTATCCCTAGAACGCTTGCGCTTATTTTATATGGCGATCTGGACATATCCGTGATGGATGAGCTTCCAGCGAACAGGCTTCCGATTAAAAATTGTGTGGTCAATACAGATTATCGCAGAAAAGCATATGAATTTATCGCAAAGGAAGTGGCAAACGGCAGACAAGCCTATGTGATCTGTCCTATGGTAGAGGCGAATGAGGAAATCATGGGAGACCAGCCTGTCCTTGAAAATGTGATTGAATATACAGAAAAGCTCAGAAAGGCACTGCCTGATACAGTGCGCATTGAGTACCTTCACGGGCAGATGAATCCGAAAGCGAAGAACTATGTCATGGAAGAGTACGCGGCGCATCATATTGACGTCCTGGTGTCCACCACGGTAATCGAGGTCGGCATCAATGTGCCAAATGCCACAGTGATGCTTGTGGAAAATGCGGAGCGTTTTGGACTAGCTCAGCTCCATCAGCTCAGAGGGCGTGTCGGGCGCGGCAAAAACCAGTCTTACTGTATCTTTATCACGACATCAAGCCAGAATGATACGATGGAGAGACTGCAGGTATTAAATAGATCAAACGATGGATTTTTCATTTCATCTGAGGATATGAGGCTGCGCGGTCCCGGCGACTTGTTTGGCATCAGGCAGAGTGGTCAGTTCCAGTTCCAACTGGGTGACATTTATCAGGATGCCGCAATCCTGCAGGAGGCACAGAGCTGTGCGGCAAAGCTGTATGATGCTTATATTCATAATGGAATGTCTACAGATGAAAATGATAGATATCATGCATTTTGGAAACATTATGAGGAGAATGTTGCTTCGAATGTTGACTTTATTAATATCTGACAGTAAAATAATTTCTATATAGTTATATATGCGTTCAAAATCATGCACTTAATTGAATCGTTTGTGTACTTTGGTTTTGTGTGCATTCATTTTATAACAACAGGGAGAGAGGATGATATGTCAAAAATAGCAATCGTTACGGACAGTAACAGCGGTATTACACAGAATCAGGCAAAGGAGCTTGGCATACATGTACTGCCGATGCCTTTTATGATTGATGGCGAAACTTATTATGAGGAAATCACGCTCAGCCAGGACGAGTTTTACCAGAAGCTTGCACAGAATGCGGATATTTCCACTTCACAGCCGTCACCGGAATCCATCATACAGCTTTGGGATGCGCTTTTGCAGGAAGATGATGAGATTGTTCATATTCCAATGTCCAGTGGATTGAGTAGTTCCTGCCAGACAGCTGTTATGCTTGCACAGGATTATGACGGTAGAGTTCACGTTGTAAACAACCAGCGGATTTCTGTCACACAGAAACAATCAACTTTGGATGCCATAGCGCTTGCCAAGGAAGGGAAGAGCGGCAGTGAGATCAAAGATATCCTGGAGGAGGATAAGTTCAACTCCAGTATCTATATCATGATTGATACACTGTATTATCTGAAGAAAGGCGGGCGCGTCACACCTGCTGCTGCTGCACTTGGCACGCTGCTGCGATTAAAGCCTGTTCTCCAGATACAAGGGGAAAAGCTTGACGCTTTTGCAAAAGCAAGGACTGTAACACAGGCGAAATCCATCATGATCAATGCGATTAAGAGTGATATCGAGAAACGCTTTGGCGGTATTTCGCCAGACAATCAGATTTATCTGGCGATTGCCCATACTCAAAACGAAGAGGCTGCAAAGGCATTTAAGGAGGAGATACAAGCTCAGTTTCCTGATTATCCCATTGTTGCAATTGATCCGCTGTCATTGAGCGTTTCCTGCCACATCGGACCTGGTTCACTGGCTGTGACATGCTGTAAGAAATTGAGATAAATCTAAAATCATTAGCTGCTGAGAACAGACATAAAATAAGGAAGCAAAGTGCTCCCTTATTTTATGTCTATTTATTTTACACTAACTTCCAATCGCCCGCTTTGGCGGGCACTCAAATCAGGATGGTGAAATTTTAATTTCACACTAATGCAGCTGTGATGATTGCCATGGAATATACTTCGATTGCGTTGCAACCACGAGAAAGGTCATTTACTGGAGCATTCAATCCCAGAAGGATTGGTCCGTATGCCTCGAAATTACCCATTCTCTGAGCGATCTTGTATCCCATGTTTCCTGAGCTGAGGTCTGGGAAGATAAATGTGTTGGCATGTCCGGCAACCTCTGACTTCGGGCATTTTGTACGTGCTACACGAGGAGATACGGCAGCGTCAAACTGAAGTTCGCCTTCGATTGGAGTGTTGGGGAATTTTGCCTTCGCTTTCACTGCGGCATTTCTCATCTTTTCCACATCAGGTCCCTTGCCGGAGCCAAGTGTAGAGTAGCTTAAGAATGCAACCTTCGGATCAACGCCAAATATTTTTGCACACTCGACAGTTTCGCCACAGATCTCAACAAGCTCGTCCTCTGTAGGATTAATATTGATCGCACAGTCACTCATCGCAAGAACTTCATTCTCGCCGGTAGCACCAGGACGTACCAGGATGAAGCATGAAGATACGATGCTGTTGCCCGGCTTTGTCTTGATGATCTGCAGGGCAGGACGCACTGTGTCAGCGGTTGAGTATGTAGCACCGCCAAGAAGGGAATCCGCAACACCCATTTCCACAAGCATTGTGCCAAAGTAGTTCGGCTGGGCCAGAACTTTCTTAGCTTCCTCGGGAGTCATGCCTTTGCTCTTGCGAAGCTCGCAGAATCGTTCAACCATCTCGTCAAAGCGGTCGTAATGGTTACTGTCAATGATCTGTGCACCGCGAATGTTATAACCAGCTTCTTCCGCAGCTTTTAACACATCTTCTTCGTTGCCGACAAGAATCGGATGAAGGAAACTGCTTGCCAAAAGACGGGAAGCTGCCTCGAGAATACGCGGGTCTGTACCCTCAGTGAATACGATTGTCTTGGGGTTCTTTTTCAGTTGATCAATCATTGTACCAAATCCATACATAGTTTAAATCCTTCCTTTTCTTTTAAATTTTTATGCTTTTTGAATTTTGCACCTAGTCTGTGAAAGCGTTTACATCATGATGTTTAAAGGGCTCGCATATCTTTCTAATTACTATTGTATACAAATTTTTTTCATTTGCAATGGTTGTATTGAAATTAGTGCAGGGAAAAGTGTTTTTTATTAAAATAGCACAAAAACGTATGTTTGAAATTTTCGTGAAAAGTATTTGCAATGTTGGAAAAATGTGTTATACTCTATAAGTCGAAATTTTGATATCATGATATGGATGATATAGAAAGGTATGGTTGCTCAATGGCAAAAACGGATAAGAATGTATATGATGCCTCCAGCATTACTGTTCTGGAGGGACTGGAAGCTGTCAGGAAAAGACCTGGCATGTACATAGGAAGTGTGTCTACAAAAGGGTTGAATCACTTAATATATGAAATTGTCGATAACTCTGTGGACGAACATCTCGCAGGAGTGTGCAGCGAGATACGTGTCACACTTGAAAAAGATGGTTCAGCCACCATATCTGACAATGGCAGGGGAATTCCTGTCGGGATGCACCAAAAAGGTGTCAGCGCAGAGAGAGTTGTCTTCACAACACTTCACGCGGGCGGTAAATTTGATAACAATGCGTATAAGACCAGCGGCGGACTGCACGGGGTGGGTTCCTCCGTCGTAAATGCACTCTCGACGCAGCTCACGGTTACTGTAAAAAGTGACGGGCTGATTCATCAGGATAAATATGAGTACGGAAACCCTGTCATTGAACTGGTTGACGGGCTTCTTCCTGTGATTGGAAAGACAAAGGAGACGGGAACTACCATTAATTTTACGCCGGATCCGTCTATTTTTGACAAGACGCGGTTCAAGGCAGAGGATGTGAAGAGCAGGCTCCATGAGACGGCTTATCTCAACCCGAAACTCACGATCATTTTTTCAGACCTGCGCGGGGAGGAGCCGGAGAAGATCACATACTTTGAGCCAGAGGGAATTATCGGATATGTCAAGGATTTGAACAAAAACAAGGAAACACTGCACGATATTATTTATTTTACAGGTGTCAGTGAGGATATCACGGTGGAGTGTGCTTTCCAATATGTCAATGAATTTCATGAAAATGTACTTGGTTTTTGTAATAATATATACAATGCGGAAGGCGGCACGCATCTAACCGGCTTTAAGACGATGTTCACGACCATCATCAACAACTACGCGCGCGAACTCAATATTTTGAAAGAAAAAGACGTAAACTTTACTGGTGCAGATGTGCGGAACGGCATGACAGCTGTTGTGTCCATCAAACACCCGGCACCGAGATTTGAGGGGCAGACTAAGACAAAGCTTGACAATCAGGATGCCTCAAAGGCTGTGAGCAAAGTAACTGGCGACGAGGTTCCGCACTACTTTGACAGAAACGTCGAAGTGTTAAAGAGCGTGATCTCCTGTGCAGAAAAAGCAGCAAAAATCCGCAAGACCGAGGAAAAGGCAAAGACAAATATGCTCACCAAACAGAAGTTTTCTTTTGATTCGAACGGAAAGCTTGCAAACTGTGAGTCTAAGGATTACAGCAAGTGTGAGATCTTTATTGTCGAGGGTGACTCCGCCGGCGGCAGTGCCAAAACTGCGCGGAACAGGAATTACCAGGCAATCCTGCCCATCAGGGGAAAAATCCTCAATGTCGAGAAAGCAAGCATTGACAAGGTACTTGCAAATGCTGAGATCAAGACGATGATCAATGCCTTTGGCTGTGGTTTCTCGGAAGGATATGGTAATGATTTTGACATTTCAAAGCTGCGGTATGATAAGATTGTGATTATGGCGGATGCAGACGTGGACGGCGCGCATATCAGCAATCTGCTGCTCACGCTTTTTTACCGCTTTATGCCGGAGCTGATCTATGAGGGACACATCTATATCGCGATGCCTCCTCTGTATAAGGCGATGCCTGCAAAGGGGAAAGAAGAGTATCTGTATGATGACAAGGCACTTGAAAAGTACCGTAAGAAACACAAAGGGGCTTTTACCCTGCAGCGGTATAAAGGACTTGGTGAGATGGACGCAGAGCAGCTCTGGGAGACAACCTTAAATCCTGAGACCAGAATCCTGAAACAAATCGAGATCGAGGATGCACGCATGGCGTCTGAGATCACGGAATTGCTGATGGGAACAGATGTTTTACCCCGGAGGACTTTTATCTACGAGCATGCGACAGAGGCAGAACTTGATATATAAGGAGCATATAGCAAATGGAAGAGAGAATTATAAAAACTGAATACTCAGAGACCATGCAGCGGTCATTTATCGACTATGCCATGAGTGTAATCATTGCGAGGGCGCTGCCAGATGTCAGGGACGGTCTGAAACCTGTTCAGCGGCGTACTTTATACGATATGCATGAACTGGGGATACGCTATGACCGTCCATATAGAAAGAGCGCTCGTATTGTCGGCGATACGATGGGTAAATACCACCCGCATGGCGACAGTTCAATCTATGATGCGCTGGTAGTGCTTACACAGGATTTCAAAAAAGGGATTCCTCTGATTGACGGTCATGGAAATTTCGGCAATATTGAAGGAGACGGCGCTGCTGCCATGCGATATACAGAGGCACGGCTGCAAAAAATCACACAGGAGGCTATTTTAGCGGATCTGGATAAAGATGTCGTTGATTTTGTTCCCAATTTTGATGAGACGGAGAAAGAACCAAGTGTCCTTCCATGCCGTTTTCCCAACTTGCTCGTAAACGGCTCTGAGGGAATCGCAGTCGGCATGGTGACAAGTATTCCTCCGCATAATTTAGGGGAAGTCATTGATGCGACTAAGGCGTACATGCTAAATGAGAATATCACCACACGCGAGCTCATGAAATATGTAAAAGGGCCAGATTTTCCGACGGGCGGCATTGTCTGCAACAAAGATGACTTGCTGTCCATATATGAGACTGGTGCAGGAAAGATCAAACTGCGCGGAAAAGTGGAGGTAGAAAAGACAAAGGGCGGAAAACTGAATCTGGTGATCACGGAGATTCCGTATACGATGATTGGTGCAAATATCGGCAAATTCTTACAGGATGTCGCTGCTTTGTATGAACAGAAAAAAGCGCCTGAGATTCTTGATATATCCAACCAGTCCTCCAAGGAGGGGATCCGCATTGTCATAGAGCTGAAAAAGGATACCGATGTCGAAAACTTCAAGAATCTTCTGTATAAGAAAACGCGTCTGGAAGACACTTTCGGTGTCAATATGATCGCGATTGCGGGCGGGAGGCCTGAGACGCTCGGACTAAAGAGCATTATCGCGCAAAATGTGGCATTTCAGTATGAGGTTGCCACACGAAAATATACGACGCTCCTAAATAAAGAACTGGAAAAACGGGAGATTCAGGAGGGACTGATCCGGGCGTGCAACATTATAGACCTTATTATAGAAATTCTCCGCGGTTCCAAGGACAGGAACATGGTAAAAAACTGTCTGACAAGTGGTGTCACGGAGGGTATCAAATTCCGCTCCAAGGAGTCAGCGCTGATGGCACAGCAGTTAAACTTTACGGAACGGCAGGCAAATGCGATCTTGGATATGCGCCTGTACAAGCTGATCGGGTTGGAAATCGAAGCGCTCATGAAGGAAAACAAAGAGACAAACGCCAATATTTACAAATACGAAGACATTCTCGACAGAAAAGATTCTATGGCTCAGGTTATTATACAGGAGCTTGATGCTTTGAAGAAAGAATACGCACACAAGCGCAAAACGTGCATCGAGAATGCGGAGGAAGCGGTCTATGAGGAGAAAAAGCTTGAAGAGATGGATATCATGTTCCTCATGGACAAATTTGGCTACTGCAAGACAATTGACATGACCACCTATGAGAGAAACAAAGAAGCTGCGCACACAGACTTTAAGTATGTCGTAAAATGCCGCAATACGGGGAGAATCTGCTTGTTTACAAATACCGGACAGCTCCATACGATCAAGGCCGCGGATATCCCGTTTGGAAAATTCCGGGATAAAGGGCTGCCTGTCGACAATATCAGTAATTACAACTCCAGCACGGAGGAGATTGTCAATATTGCCAGTCAGTCAGATCTGAATCTGTACCGCCTGCTCTTTGTCACGAAACAGGGCATGTGCAAAATTGTGAGCGGCGGGGAGTTTGATGTGACCAAACGCACGGTTGCCGCCACCAAACTTGGCGAAGATGATGAACTGCTTGATATCGAAGTTGTGACAGAGCACCAGCATATTATTCTCCAGAGTAAAAACGGATATTTTCTGAGATTTGATACCGATGAGATCTCGGAGCTGAAAAAAACGGCAGTCGGTGTAAGGGGTATGCGCCTGGGAACGGACGATTTTATTGAAAATGTGTATTACTGTCAGCCTGGTACAGAAGGTACGATTACATATAAGGACAAAAAAATACCAATAAATAAATTAAAAGTTAATAAAAGAGATACCAAAGGAACCAAAGTTAGGGTATAATGTATAGAAACAAATTACCGGAGGATTTATATGAGAGTAATAGCAGGAACTGCAAGGCGTCTTTTGCTGAAAACGCCGGAAGGTTTAGATACACGGCCAACAACAGACAGAATCAAGGAAACACTGTTCAATATGCTCATGCCATATCTGCCAGATGCTGTATTTGTAGACCTTTTCTCTGGCAGTGGCGGTATTGGGATCGAAGCGCTGAGCCGCGGTGCCAGAAAAGCCTATTTCATTGAGAACAATCCAAAAGCAATCGCATGTATAACAGATAATATTGAGCATACGCATCTGACGGACAAGTCTGTCGTGTTAAAACAGGATGTTTTTGCAGCACTTCGAGGGAGTATTAAGGACACCGCTGATGTTATATTCCTTGATCCGCCATATGGGATAGGCCCGGTTTACCAAAATGTTTTGGAACTGCTGCGCGAGGCACCATATGTCAATGAAGATACGCTGATTGTCGTGGAAACATCGCTTGGGTACCCCTTTGAATTTGCTTTAGACCTTGGATTTGCTGTGACGAAAGAGAAGAAATACAAGACAAACAAGCATGTATTCCTGCGAAAGATGGAATAAGATGGTAAAAATTTTATTGGAGGGATTGGTATTATGAACGCTGCAATATACCCAGGCAGTTTTGACCCTATGACCCTTGGACACCTTGATATTATCAGGCGCGCCGCCAAGATGTTTGACGAGCTGACAGTAAGTGTTTTGGACAATAAGGCTAAGAATGCGTTGTTTTCTGTCGAAGAACGTGTTAGTATATTAAAGGAGGCGACAAAGAATCTGCCAAATGTGACCGTGGATTCCTTTAACGGGCTTCTGATTGACTATGCAAGACAAAAAAACGTCCGTATATCAGTGCGCGGACTGCGTGCCATCACGGATTTTGAATATGAACTACAGACCGCACAGACGAACAGAATGTTGTCGTGTGGTGAACTTGACACTGTATTTCTGACGACAAGTCTCGAATATGCGTATCTCAGTTCTTCCAGTGTAAAGGAGATCGCTGCATTTCATGGAGATATTTCGCAGTGCGTGCCGGATTTTGTAGCGAAGCTTGTATATGAGAAGTATGCGAATAGATAATATATATAGATATTCCGTCCAAGCCAGACGGGAGTATGGAGGAGTAATATGAGCAGCAGAATAGAGCAGTTGATTGACGAGATAGAAGAGTACATAGATAACTGCAAATACAAGGCATTTTCGACGGATGTAATCATGGTAAATAAAGCAGAAATTGATGATCTGCTGCGTGAATTGCGCATGAAAACACCAGAGGAGATCAAGCGCTATCAGAAGATCATCTCAAATAAAGAGGCTATTTTAAATGATGCAAGACAAAAGGCGCAGGCTTTGATCGATGATGCAGAGGTTCAGACAACGGAGCTTGTCAGCGAACACCAGATTATGCAGGAGGCATATGCGCAGGCTGACAGGATTGTCGAGATGGCTACCCAGCAGGCACAGGGTATCCTTGACAATGCGACCATCGAGGCTAATAATATGAAAACAGCAGCAATGCAGTATACGGACAGTATGCTTGCAAATCTCGAAAATATACTGAAGCAATCCATCGAAATTTCCACCCGTGACTATAACGCACTGATCGGACATCTGCAGGAAATAGACCATGTTGTCACCATGAATCGGGCGGAGCTTGTTCCGGTAGATGAGATTGTAGCGGAGGCACAGGCTGCCGAGGGGACAGGTACGAATACTGCGCAGTCATAAAAATTGTGTTGTGTATTAAGTAACCCACAGTTTTTTCCTGTGGGTTATATTGGATTTTATGTCACTTAGGAGGTGCTTGATGAGAAAAAGATTCCAAAAAGTAATTGTTTACATCTTATGTATTGCTATGACGGCAGTACCTTTTTCTGTATTATCCGAACTTAAAGCAAATGCGGCAGAATCAATTGTCGTGGTCATTGATCCTGGTCATGGCGGCAGTAATCTCGGCACTGATTATCTGCCAATACCAGAAAAAATGTACACGATGGTAGTTGCCCAGCATATGAAAGAAGAGCTGGAAAAGTACCAGAATCTACAAGTGTATTTAACCCATACAGAGGATATTGATATGTCGCTTAAGGAACGGGCTGAATTTGCCGCCAGTGTGAATGCAGACTTCCTTTTTTCATTGCATTTCAATATGTCCCTGTCCCATGCACTTTATGGAAGCGAAGTGTGGGTGCCATCAACCGGACAATTGTATAGTCAGGGATATTCTGCTGCCAACGAATTTCTAATACAGTTTGAGGAGATGGGACTTTTTAACCGCGGAATCAAGACCAGGATCGGAAGTAACGGAAAGTCTGATTATTATGGCATCATACGCGAAAGTTCCATTCGCGGCATTCCTGCGATTATTGTGGAACATTGTCATGTGGACAATAGCAACGATGCGTCCTATATGCAGTCTCCTGACAGACTGAAAGAGTTTGGTATCCGTGATGCGGAAGCAGTTGCCAGATATTTCGGACTTGTGTCAAAGGATGGTAAGACAGATTACGGCAGCTACGCTCCGTTAGCAGTTCCGGTTCCTGCAAATCGTGTCTGGAATGATACCACGGCACCATCGTATGTCAATGCAAATTTATTGAAGTACGATCGAACTGGCAAATACGCAACAGTGGAGCTGACAGCACTTGATGAGGAATCCGTCATTCAGTATTATTCCTATTCCTATGATAATGGTCTGACGTGGTCAGCTCTGCAGCAGTGGACAAAGGGCAGTCCCACAATGACGATATCTATCAGCATGGGTTATGGTAAAAAGGATACACTGATATTCAAGGCATATAATCTGTATGACAGAACTACGGAATCAAATGTAATCTACTTGAATTAAAATGACAGATTTAGAGCAGTCCGGTAATTACAAAATAATATACTGCGGAAATCAGGGTTGTCACTAATTTGTGCTTAAGGTAATGGCTGATAGACAACCCTGATTTTTCGAGGAAGCTGCTGGTCTGCAGGATGCAGGATATTCCCCCAAAACACAGTGCTGTCATGATCCAGAAAACTTTCCAGGGTGGAAGAAGGGTTGTTGTATAAATTGCCTGGACACCGCCAATGATTTCAAGAAAACTTGACAAGATATTTTTGTTATTGGCGGACAAGGGCATAAAATCAAGTAAAATTCGGAAAGCATTTGCAAATGTAATATATCCTCCTAATACAATTAATGACTGTGTGTTATCCACACAGGATTTTTTCAGTGCTGCTGCGACGGAGAGCTGGGGTGTATCTGATATCGTGGAATTCTCATTGGCAGCAGTGGTATCCGGCGGGGTTTTTGTAGCATATTGGTGTCCCATCACTATTCCATAGACTGCCGGGATTCCGTACATTCCAAATACAAAGGGCAGTGTATTGTGATATCCGCACTCATGCAATATCGGTATAACGATTCCCATAAAGTATGCAGGACCGATATTATTGCAAAAGGTAAGCAGGGTATCTGCTTCAAGTTTGCTGATTTTACCTTTTTCATACAGCTCACTTACCACTTTGGCACCCATGGGAAAGCCGCAAAAAAATCCCATGAATATTGCATACAGACCATAACTGCTGTATTTGTATATTTTCTTCAGCACATGGCTGAGCATATGACCAAGTTCCAGATCGGCGCCACTGTATACCATGATGGAGCTGATCATCATAAATGGAAAAAGAGTGGGGACCATTTTTGCCGCCCACTGGTATAACCCTTCATAAGCATACTGAAAAGTGGCATCGGGTTTGCTTAGTATGATGATGATAAGCAGAAGATACGCTAATGTTTTAAACAGCATATATTCACCGGAAGTTCTGTTTGTTATATTTTATAAGGATACTGTAAAATTTATGTGTCAGGATTCAGGAGGCTGGCGATATGAGACTGGATAAATACTTATGTGACATGCAGCTTGGAACACGAAGCCAAGTCAAGGAAGCTATTAAAAAGGGGCTTGTATCTGTCAATGGCATTCGTGTCAAAAGTCCGTATTTCAAAGTAGATGAGCGACAGGATGATGTAAATTATACAGGTAATACACTCGCATACCAAAATCTTTATTACTATATGTTTCACAAGCCCTCGGGAGTTGTCACTGCCACGAAAGACCACCGCGATCCTACTGTGATGGATCTGCTGCCTGATGCCTGTGGTAAGGAGTTATCCCCTGTGGGACGGCTTGACAAGGATACGGAAGGTCTTTTGTTGATCACAAATGATGGAGAACTTGCCCATAAACTGCTTTCACCCAGAAAACACGTGGAAAAAACTTATTATGCGGAGTGTTCTGGTGTGCTTACTGCGGACCAGATTACCTTGTTGGAAAACGGCGTAGATATCGGAGATGAGGAGCGCACCCACCCAGCTAGGGTTAAACTGCTGTCCCAGACAGATTGTTCCTATGCTATGGAACTAACCATTACGGAAGGCCGTTTTCATCAAGTGAAGAGAATGGTTCAAGCCGTTGGTGGTTCTGTCACCTACCTGAAACGGCTCTCGATGGGAACATTGACTTTGGATCCTGCGCTGCCAAAAGGTTCCTACAGACCACTTACGGAAAAAGAGATATCGGATTTAAAACAGTTAACGAGTACAACATCTGCCCAATAGTATCAGTTGGCCGATGTGGAAACCCGAAATAGGAGGGCAGGAAATTGTCACTTGCGAATGGTTTTCTTCCAATGACAATGGAAGAAGTGCAAGAGCTTGGTATAGAGCAGTTGGATTTTATATATGTCACAGGAGATGCCTATGTGGATCACCCGTCCTTTGGACACGCGATCATTACCCGTCTCCTTTGTGAATATGGATACCATGTCGGAATCATATCACAGCCAGACTGGAAAAGTGATGAGAGTATCACTGTACTAGGCACACCTCGCCTTGGTTTTCTGGTATCTTCTGGAAACATGGATTCTATGGTAAACCATTACTATGTGTCCAAAAAACACCGCGAGACAGACGCCTATACGCCTGGTGGTGCCGCATATAAAAGACCTGATCACGCCACTGTCGTATACAGCAATCTGATCCGCAAAAAATATAAAAACATTCCAATTATTATCGGAGGAATCGAGGCAAGTCTCCGGCGTATGGCACACTATGATTACTGGTCAGATTCCTTCAAGCGGTCCATTCTGCTTGACAGTCAGGCAGATATCATCTCATATGGCATGGGCGAAAAGTCCATCATAGAAATTGCCGATGCCTTAAACAGCGGCATTTCTGTGCGGGATTTATCCTTTATTGCGGGAACCGTATATAAGACGAAAGATATCTCAGGCCTTTATGACTATGAGCTTCTGCCTTCTTATGATGATATGATGACCGATAAGCGATTGTATGCAAAAAGCTTTCAGATACAGCATGACAATACAGATCCATTTAATGGTAAAACATTGGTTGAACCCTATCCAAACGGAGTATATGTTGTGCAGAATGTACCTCCGCGCCCTCTTTCGACACAGGAGATGGATGATGTCTATGCGCTTCCATACCAGAGGACATATCACCCTTCCTATGAGGCGCAGGGCGGTGTGCCGGCAATCGCGGAGATTAAGTTTTCCCTGATCAGTAACCGCGGCTGCTTTGGCGGTTGTAATTTCTGTGCCCTCACGTTCCATCAGGGACGCACAATCCAGGTGCGCAGCCATGAATCTATTATAGAAGAAGCAAAGCGCATCACACAGGATAAGGATTTCAAGGGTTATATCCATGATGTGGGCGGTCCGACGGCGAACTTCAGACAGCCCTCCTGCCAGAAACAAATGCAGGTTGGCGTCTGCAGGAACAGACAATGTCTGTGTCCGAAACCATGTCCTAACCTCGAGGTTGACCATTCCGATTATCTGTCGCTTTTGCGCAAGCTGAGAAATCTTCCGAATGTCAAGAAAGTGTTCGTGCGTTCCGGGATACGGTTTGATTACCTGATGCTGGACAGGGATGATACGTTTTTCAGAGAGCTTGTGGAACACCACATCAGCGGGCAGCTCAAGGTAGCGCCAGAGCATATCTGTGATGTGGTTTTATCCAAGATGGGAAAACCGGAAAATGCCGTATATGAAGCCTTCACAGAAAAATATCGCAGACTGAATCAAAAGATTGGCAAAAATCAATTTCTGGTGCCCTATTTAATGTCCTCACATCCTGGTTCTACACTGAAAGAGGCGGTAGCGCTTGCTGAGTATTTGAGAGATATTGGCTATATGCCAGAACAGGTACAGGATTTTTACCCGACGCCATCAACAATGTCGACTGTAATGTACTATACAGGAGTGGATCCCTCGACGATGAAACCAGTATATGTCTGCAAAAATCCGCATGAGAAAGCGATGCAGCGTGCACTGATCCAATACCGCAATCCTAAGAATTATGACCTTGTACAGGAAGCGCTAAAGCTTGCAGGACGTGAGGATCTGATTGGTTTTGACAAGAAATGTCTGATCAAACCGAGGAAAATAGCGGGAAAAAGTACATCTGACAAAGAACACAGGAACAAAAATAAAGCACCACAGAAGCCTAGCAGGAAAAAAACAATTCGAAATGTCCATAAACAAAAAAATCTTACCAGAGGTTATTGATCACTAACAAAAGAAGCAATAAATATGGATGGATATGGATAAGCTATAAAAAGAACCTAAAAAATAAGGAAAGAAAATAGTTTGAAAGAAGGTCACTTTCAAACTATTGATTGGTATGCGTGCTGGAGCACGCAGGAGGTATAAATATGAATATCATAATCATTACAGGTGCGTCCTCTGGTCTGGGCGTGGAATTTGCACTGCAGCTTGACAATGTTTTTCATAATATTGATGAGATCTGGATGATCGCGCGCCGCAAAAAGGAAATGCTCGAAGTAGCGCAGTATCTTGAGCACACGACGCGCGTCCTTGACATGGATGTCACGGACGCGGAACAGATGGAACGGTTCCAAAAACTTCTCGCTGATGAGAAACCAGTGATCCGTATGCTGGTCAACTGTGCGGGCTATGGCATCATGGGAGAATTTTCCGCTTCCAATATCAGTGAAGAACTTGGTATGATAGATGTAAACTGCAGGGCATTAACCCAGATGACGTATCTGTGCATTCCCTATATGAAGAAAAACAGCAGGATCATTCAGCTTGCCTCCAGCGCTGCATTTTTGCCACAGCCAAATTTTGCAGTGTACGCGGCGACAAAATCCTATGTACTCAGTTTCTCCAGGGCATTGAATCAGGAACTTCGGTCTAAGAAAATCTATGTGACCGCAGTCTGCCCTGGACCAGTAGACACCCCTTTCTTTGATATTGCGGAGAAAACAGGGAGCACACTTGCGGTGAAAAAGCTTACACTTGTCCGTGCAGACCAGGTTGTGGAAAGGGCGATCACAGACTCTTATCACAAGCATGAGAGATCCGTGTACAGCGCATGGATCAAGAGCTTTGATGTCGCTGCCAAAATCATTCCGCACAGAGCTATTTTAAAGGCGATGCGGTTTTTAAAATAATCCCTGCTCCATTTAGGGCACAAGGAATTCATTATTACAGATCAGGAGATAACAGATGAACATACCAAGACAGAAAAAAGGGGACTTTGCATTTCCTTCGTATGAACGGAAAAGAGTAATCATTCGCACAGCAGCATATTTTTTGATATCGGCTGCGGTATTTCTGTTGGGATATTTTTCTACAGGTAAAAAGGAAAATCTTCTGACAATTGTTGCCGTATTAGGCATGCTGCCTTCAAGCAAAAGTCTCGTGTCGGTTGTCATGTACTTTAAAATTCCTAAGTTCAGTGAAACAGTTTATCAGGAGATTGCCAGGCAGGAGGGTGATGTCCCTGTCATTTACAGTCTATATCTGACTTCGTACCGCTCCAATTTTCCGATGAACTGTTTTGCCGTGCGAGGCAATAACCTGATTGGGTATACAGAGTTTCCAAGCTGTGATGCATCTGCCTGTGAAGCACACATACAGGGTATTCTAAAACAAAACAGCATCAAGAACATAACAATCAAGATTTTTCATGAAAAGGCACGCTTTATAGAGCGGTTAAACCAGCTTCAGGCTTTGGAAGCTGGAAAAAAGGAGTCGGAGATTTTGACGCTTTTGTGTGATATTTCTTTATAAACATTTTAGAATAGAATATTGTTAATATGTGTTATGGGGGATGTAAGTTTGAAAGAAGGTCACTTTCAAACTTTGATGGGTATGCGTGCCGGAGCACGCAAGAGGTATAATTATGATTTTAACAAGGATTTCTCCCAATGAGGCAGGACAGCGGTTTGATAAATATTTGAAAAAACTGCTTCAGAATGCGCCGGACAGTTTTATCTATAAGATGCTGCGGAAAAAGAATATTGTCCTAAACGGGAAAAAAGCTGATGGAAAGGAAAAGCTATGTATTGATGATGAGGTAAAGCTTTTCCTTGCAGATGATACATATGAGAAATTTAGCGGAAAATCTGCGGATACCATGGATACCACTCAGTATGTCCATGCCTATCAAAAACTGGAAGCATTACATCTTATATATGAGGATGATCATATCCTGATCGTTGACAAACCGTCAGGAATCTTGTCTCAGAAGTCGAGAGCAGAAGATATCAGCATTAACGAATGGCTGATTGGCTATCTGCTTTCACGGCATGCCATCACAGCAGATTCACTGGAAACCTTCAAGCCCTCGGTCTGCAACAGGCTTGACCGGAATACCTCAGGAATGGTGGTTTGTGGTAAAACGCTTGCAGGAAGTCAGTATCTGAGTCGTATCATCAAGGATAAAACCCTTGAAAAATATTATTATTGTCTGGTATCTGGCAAGCTTAGAGCAAAAGAACGTGTGACAGGCTATCTATATAAAGATATTTCGCAGAATAAAGTGGTTGTTTATCAAAACAAGGAAGACATTCCCGATTTATTAAAAAAGGATTCTGTGTATATTGACACGGCTTTCCAGTCAATCCGTACAGCCAATGACATAACATTGTTGGAAGTACAGCTTTTTACTGGGAAAACACATCAGATTCGCGCCCACTTGTCGGCATTAGGATATCCGATCATCGGAGATGTCAAATATGGAGACGCTGCTGTGAATCAGATTTTTGCAAGGAAAGGTGTCCACTGCCAGCTGCTGCATGCTCATAAGTTGATATTTCCGAAAGATTCCGAACAAAAGTTATTTAAAACATCGGGCAGGGTAGTGGAATGTCCGCCTCCCACCCTGTTCGAAAAACTGATGCAGTAAGGAACTGTAAAAAAATAACTTATGCACCTTGACTTGTCTATTTCTCCGATTG
>CAMWLV010000014.1 GCA_947175175.1 uncultured Lachnospiraceae bacterium | reverse complement strand
ATAATAAAAATTATCAGGACACGATGGGTGATATGGAAGGAAGAGTTGTTGAGCAGGTTCTCAATATGGAGCTTCCAGCTGGTATACAGAATATAGATTCCAGGGGATATTTCACAAATGATAATAATTCAAATGATTTCGGGTATTTTAACAGGATATATGTTGAGGTAACAAGTGGTGATAAGGTAATAGGTTATAAACCTGATACGTTGGATAGGGAATTAAATCCATTCAATGGCAATGCTGAAAAGGATGTAAGAAAGTTATATTCAACATATGAAGGTTTAGGTACAGATGAGATTAAAACAGTACCTGGTCTGTTTAGTGGTTTCTTTGATGAATCAGAAATTGAGACTGGGGCACAAACATATGGGTTTACTTCGCAGGATGACACTAAATTTATATGGGGGTCATATAGAGGTCATACGTACACGGAAAATAATAACCGAGGGAATGACTACTTGACGAGCATCAACATGCCAACGGTCGAGAATCTTCAGAATTATGCACTTGACAGTAATGAGAACATAAAAGAACTTACAATCGGAAGGGCATTGAATGAGATTGGTGTGCAGCCTTTTAGAGACTGTAAGAGTTTATATCAGATTCACACTAGCGACAGCACAAAGTATGAGTTTGAGAATATGATTCTCTATGATAAGGCACCAGTAAACGGCAGTGGCGGCTATAAGATTGTGCAGGGACTAGAAGGTCGTGGAAGGGATGCCGCAGACGGAAACTATGGCTCTAATAAGATTACTGCTGACTCAAATCCATTGCTTGCCCAGGTTACGGATGTTGCAGATTATGCATTTGCGAACAATGAAGAGGTTGTTCAGGTAGACTTAAGCAAAACCAATATAAGAGATATTGCGAATGGAACATTTAATGGATGCAGCGAGTTGATGGAGGTTGACCTTCCTGAGAAAACGAAGCTTGTAGGTGATTTTGCTCTTGGAGGTGTAAACCTCAAAAACTTCACACTTGTTGTTCCTAATAAGGATTGCCAGATTTCCCAGAAAGTCTTCCAGATGGATGAATCAGATATGAATCCTTCAGTAAAGGGTGTGACCATAAAGGGTATCATGCTTGATGAAGATGGTGATCGGAGTACTACATATGATTCATTCTTAAAACTGCAGGAAAAATTTGGCGAGAACAATGTAGTGTGGTCAGAATTGGGCAAATCGTATGTCCTTCGGTTTTATGATGATAACTTTAGTATAATTAGCAGTGAGGTTGTTGATGTTAGGGATGGTGAGACGAGTGCGACATTGAGTAATCCACCCAGAGAACCGAAAAAAACAGGATATACGTTTGATTATTGGATTTGTCCGAAGGTTACAGATGAAAATGGGAAACCGCTTACAGGGGCAGCTACATATTCCAATGTAACAGAAGATAGAGACATTTATCCAATTTTCAAAGAAGATCCATCATCTGTTGTGTCTGATGGAAAAGATTACAGATTGACCGTTGAAAACGGAAAGGCATTAGTGAATGGTGTGATTACATCAAATTTCCCGATGACACTCAAAGGTGAGACAACAGTAACGGTTATTGCAAATGATGAGGCAAACTTTAAGGTATGGACGATTACTCCAGGCACTTATACGTCATTGATTACGAGTCCTTCGATCTTTACGACTACGTTCACCATGCCAAATGCAGATGTTACAGTTACAGCCAACTCCGCAATCGGTGGCAGCACTGACACTCCGAATCCGGACGGCACCTACACAGTAACAGTTAATAACGGAACCGGTGGTGGAAACTATCGTCCAGGTGTGACAGTCACCATCACAGCAAACACAGCGCCGACAGGTCAGACCTTCACGAACTGGACAACGACGACAGCAAGCGTAAGTCTTGCCAACCCGAATAATACTTCGACAACCTTTGTGATGCCGGCATCTAATGTGACAGTGACAGCAAATTATTCAGGCGGCAATAATCAGGGTGGTAATACAGGAGATGGTAACAACAATAACAACGCGACAAAATACAAAGTAACCGTAAACTACGGTTCCGGAAGCGGCGAGTATGCGGCAGGTGAGACAGTCAATATTGCTGCAAATGCTCCAGAGTCATCCAACAGGGTATTCTCCAGATGGACGACCAGCAATTCCGGTCTTGGATTTGCCAATGCAAATGCTGTATCGACTTCGTTCGTAATGCCGGCGACAGATGTTACAGTCACAGCAAATTACAGAGTAAGAACAAGTGATGACGATGACGATGATGATAATACATCAAGAAGGCCAGGTACAAATACGAGCACTAGTACGGTAACCAACAGACCCGGCAGTTCGACAAATACAACAGGAACGACAGGTACAGTCAATAATCCTGCAAATGGAACAAGCAGCACTACAAGCAATAACAACGGTAACAGAATTTACATTACGAAAAATGGTATCTCCAACACAGATGTAGCTTCTCTGGCAGTGAGTGGTTCTACAGATAACTTTATAGTCAGGATCACAGAGTCAGCGGAGGCAACAGCGGCAGTGGAGCAGGCGCTCATAAATACATATGGTTCATTGAACGGTCTTGCATACCTGCCAATGGATATTTCACTCTATGACTCAACTGGTCAGAACAAGATCACAGATACACATGGGTTAAATATCACAGTGACAATGCCGATTCCTGACGTACTGATTCAGTATGGTGGAAATGCACGTGTGGCAGCGGCAGACAATGGTGTTTTACAGCAGCTCACACCGAGATTTACAACAATTGACGGTATTGCATGTATTTCATTTGTACCGCCTCATTTCTCACCGTATGTAATCTATGTGGATACCAACAACCTGATTGCAGGTCAGATGCTTGATTCCACACCGGCGACAGGCGATCCGATTCATCCAAAGTGGTTTGCAGCAATCGGTATGGCATGCGTATCAGTTTTACTGTTTGTTCTGAGTGACGGACGGAAACGCAAAAAATACAGGGCAGCATAAATTAGAACAAGTCAAAAAGGAGACCAATATGAAAAGAATACACATGGTAAGATTTACCATAGCGATTGCAAGTTTGGCAGTACTGGGAATCCTTGCGCTTGTGACTGTTGCCCGGGGAATCGGCGGCGGTGTGACAGCCGCGGAGGATGACAGATTCCGCATCAATGGAACGACATTGACAAAGTATCTGGGAACTGACACTTATGTCAGTATCCCAGATACGATCACAACAATCGGTGACGAGGCATTTTCAGGGAACGAGACATTGACAAGTCTTACGATTCCTGATTCCGTCACCCAGATATCCTATAATGCATTTAAAAACTGTACAGCGCTTACTCGTGTGATTCTTCCAGACAGCGTAGAAAAAGTAGGTCCTGGGGCATTTGAAGGCTGTACGGAACTCACTTCTGTTGAGATAGGAGAGAATGTCAGTTCGTGGGGCTCGGGTGTGTTTGCAAACTGCAACAGCCTTGCGACAGTCACGATTGACCAGTACAACGAATATCTTACATATTATAATGGCGCAATATACAATGGAAATATGACGATGCTGTACCAGGTGCTTCCAGCACGCGAAGGCGATAATTATGTGATGCCGGATACAGTAGAGAGCATCGATACTTATGCTTTCTGGAACCTGCAGAATACAAAAAATGTGATGGTTTCTGACAAAGTTGCTGGGATTCCCAGGCAGGCCATGTCAAGTATGGGAAGCGTTGAGAATGTTGTGATACAGAATCCGACGACTGGTATCGGGGAAAGGGCAATCGCAAATAATGCAAATCTAAAACAGGTAGCAATACCGGCATCGGTGGTGAACATTGACCGAAAAGCATTTGCGGGAAGTCCTGATATGAAGATTTATACAAGCAGATCCAGCACAGCAGACACTTTTGGCAATAACAATAATATTCCTGTCATCTATGAGGCGGAGTATCCGACTGACTTTATGGACAGTAATGCAGGACTCGAGGAAAAGCCAAATGTAGGAGATGGCAGCACAACTACAACAACCACAACAACGACTACCACAACTACAGGAGATCAGCAGACGACAGATACCAATACAAACAACACAGGAGATGTACAACAGACAACACAGAATCCTTCTGGTTTCCAGAGTGCGGAGGGCTATATTCATCCGCTTGATGTTCCGGAGAATGATGATGTCATAGGAAAGACCGTGATCGTGGCGGGCAGGGCAGTTGTATTGATGGATAACCACAGGGGACAGGTGTATGGGATCCCCAACAGTGTGAATGCGGAGGTTGTTGATGAGGCTTCTGACAATCAGAATCTGACGCAGTCAGGTGCTGCGGGAGAAGAACATACTTCGATCACAGTCAATGTTGAGAATAGCAGTACTGTAAACGATGACAGCATTGCACAGCGGAAATTTTATAAGCAGAAAGATTTGACAGAGTATGATATCAGTGAAAATATTAAGAAGATAGGACGGCTGGCATTTTCAGAGAGCGGCTTGAAGTCAATCGTTATTCCGGATTATGTTACGGAGATTGAGTATGGTGCGTTTATGTCCTGTGCAAGTCTCACAGATGTGACAATACCAGATACTGTTTCAACGATTGGTACAAAGGCGTTTGAGGGAACGGCATGGCTGAACAACTGGAAAAACAGTGATGCTGACGGTGATTTCCTGATTGTCGGCGATGGTATTCTGCTGGCATACAGAGGAAATGAGGAACATGTGGAGATTCCTGACCGCGTGAAGCAGATTGGGGCGGGGGCATTTAAGGGACACACGGAGATACTTGATGTGGCGGTTCCGGCCTCTGTGGATAAGATCTGTGCAGAGGCGTTTCGCAATTGCAGCTCCCTGACCGGTTTGACAGGCTGTGAAGGATTGAAGACAGTTGTCCGTGGTGCATTTTATGGTACGCAGATATCAGAGGACGATTTTAAGAAATAATTTAGACCGGAGATGACAGAATGGAAAAACTTTTTTGGGGAATGGTAGGCGGATGCACGGTTGCATTTGCGCTCCTTCTGGGAATGTATCTGAATAAGATAGGAGTGATCGGTGCAGAACCGGAAACTTCGACAGAGGTTGTCTCGGAAATTGAGCCGGAAACGGAAACATGGGAAGGGCTGCTGGCGGAAGACGGTGAGTTCCCGTCCGAGATACAGTCATTGATCGAGGACTCTCAGACGAATTATTCTCAGGCGATGCAGGTGTTCGAGGATGAATCGTCAGCGGCTGCTTCAAGAGAGGCAGAGGAGACGCAGAGACCAACAACAAGTTCTACGTCAACGACAACTACATCAGGCGGCAATCCAAAGACGAATGGCTCTGTGGATGGGAACAGGAACGGCAGCCATGACTATTTCCTGGAAAATCCGGCTGAGGAGGAATCAGATGAGGATGAGTCAAGTGCGGAAGCAGTAAAACCGGAGGAGAAGAAGAGCAGCGAGTATGAGTATACATTATATCCGGATCATGCTGTGATCAAGAAATACGTTGGCAGTGCGGCGACACTTGACGTTCCTGATACGATAGATGGTCAGCCGGTCACGGAGATATTGGATTCGGCATTTGCAAGCTCCAAGACGCTTGTGCGGATATCGCTTCCGAATACCGTTGTAAAACTGGGGAAAAATGTGTTTAAGAGCAGTGAATATCTGGTGGATGTCACTCTGCCAGATCAATTGACTGAGATGGGAGAGGGAGTATTTGACAGTTGCTCAAAGCTTACGCGGATTACCATTCCTGATGGTGTGACACAGATTGGCAAAAAGGCATTTAACGAATGTACAGACCTGCGGACAGTCAAGCTGACAAATGATATCGAGACAATCGGTGAGCAGGCATTTAACAACTGTGCAAAGATGGAGCTGACAAAGCTTCCGTCCTCATTAAAAAGGGTGGAGAAAGAAGCATTTACCGGCTGTGCAGCGATGGCGTTGACAAAATGGCCAAATGATCTGGAATTTATCGGCGATAGTGCTTTTGAGGGCTGTACCGCGATAACGACTGTAAGGCTTCCTAGTACGATGCAGACCATGAGGGAAAATGCTTTTCATGGTTGTACTGGTATTGAGTTACTTGAGATCAAATCAGGGATTGAGGCGATTCCAGAATCAGCGTTTTCAGGCTGCACGGGCATTACAGAAGTGACATTTCCTAAATCAGTGATCAGTATTGGTGATAGTGCATTTTCAGGCTGCACAGCACTTGCGAGTGTAACCATACCGAAAAACACACTCAGTATTGGTTCCTCTGCGTTTACAGGTGCAACATTTACAGAGGTAACGATCAATTCAAAATGTTCTTATCAGAAGAATTCGTTCCCTGACAAGATAACGATCGAGAATTATTAAGGACAGGGGGATATGAGATGCGAAAGGGTTTTAAGAAGACAGCAGCAGTACTGATGGCTGCAGCAGTATTATTTACACCTGTAAGTACAGATATGGCGGTTTATGCCAAAGGTCCAACCTATACGGCGATGCAGGATGTGTACTACACGAAAGACAACTGTGTGGTGTACACAGAGCCTACGTATACGTCAACAGTCCTTACAACACTCGGCGCCAACCTTCCGGTGAAAGTGATCGGTGAATACTCCAACGGATGGTATCGAATTGATATTGGAGTGATCTGTTACGTCAAGATGGATTCTCTCACTTCTGCGGGGGCAATTGGGATCAAGAACAAGGAAGATAAACAGATTGCAGATGCGCAGAGGACAGCGGCAGAGCTGGGGTATGAGTTTGTGTATCTGACATTAAATAAACAGAAGGTGATCAAGAAGGATATATACAACAGTTATGTGGGCAAAAAGGTCATTCTGTATACCAAGATTGATGATGAATTGGGTGTGTCGTTTAAGATGCTTTATGAAGATAAGGTAAAAAGAGACATTGATCTCAATGTGACAAAGACTTCATCAGTCGATAGTTCTGGTGCCAGGACAGTGCAGTATCTATTTAACAGCAATGTTGAGTTAAATGGGCAGCTTGCAATTTTCCAGTTTAAGTCAGGGTATGACAAGGCAGTTGACATTTATCCGTCTGATGTGGATACAGGCGAGTTTGTGATGATGAATACATATTATACAGAGTTCAGTGAGTTTGCCTATGCGCCTGTTACACAGGTTGCAGATATGATGATCGTGGAGACAGAGATTCCCAATTCCCTGACCGATAACCAGAGAGCTGTCATGGCAGACCTCAGAAAAGGTATTAAGTATCAGGGCGATGATACAAGCGAATACAGAAAGAGTGTCGTCCATGGCAAACTCCGCAAGGATACCGAGTATGTGGATTACCAATACTAAGGCAGCAGTAAAATAGGAACAAACTTAAAATAAGTAAAAATGAAGGATAAGATTAAGTAATCTTATCCTCTCTTTTTACATATATGGGTTGCAACTTTGTATCATGTATGCTATGATTTCAATGGAAAATGCAAGAACTGTATTAGTTCAAGTGATACAGTTTAAGGTCAGAGGGGGATATAAAAGCAGACAATATAGGGGGATGAAATGTCAGAAATATCGAAACAAAAGGAAAAATCCAAACCAGTCATTATTGTGAAAGATTTATATAAAGTATACCGCATCGGTGAGAACAGGGTTCGTGCCCTGAATGGGGTGAGTTTCAGTATCAACCGGGGTGAGTTCTGCGCAATTGTGGGGACTTCCGGTTCCGGAAAATCAACACTTCTAAATATGCTTGCAGGTCTGGAGAAACCAACCAAAGGAGAGATTGTCATCATCGGTGAGCACATGGAAACAAAAAATGAGAACCAGCTTGTGCGGTTCCGGAGAGAACATATTGGATTTATTTTTCAATCGTTTAATTTGATGGGAACGATGAACGCTGTGGAAAATGTTGCACTTCCTCTGACCTTTCAGGGTGTGTCCAGGAGGGAGCGCACAAAGCGGGCAAAGAAGATGGTACATATGGTAGGACTTGACAAATATTGGGATCACAGACCAAATCAGATGTCAGGAGGACAGCAGCAGCGCGTCGGTGTAGCGAGGGCGCTGGTGGTCAATCCAGAGATTATCTTTGCAGATGAACCGACAGGAAATCTTGACTCCAACACATCGAGGGAGATCATGAATCTGATGCAGAAGGTTGTGCGGGAGCAGAATCGGACACTGATCATGGTAACACATGACAATACATTGGCAAGCTTTGCGGACAAGATCATTCGGATTGTGGATGGCAAGATCGTGGACATGGTGGACAACACAGGGGGCACGAATGCATCAGAAGAGAAAAGTGTCGGCGAAGACAAGGAAAAGATAGTGGAAAAAGGGGAGTAAAACACTCAGGAATGGAGGAAGACTATGAAAAAATTGAAGAAGGTGCTGTTTTTGCTGCTGATGACGGTAATGTTATGCGGGAATACTCTGTTGGTATCGGCGGACGAAGAGGATTCAGATAACAATTCATCATATGGCAATCCCAGCGACCAGTATGTATCGAAAGAATGGAAAGATCATATTAGAGCCCAGTTGAACCATCATTATTCTGATTTGAAGATACGATACAAGCTGACAGAGGATCAGATCAAGCGCATGGACAGGATATATAACAGTGCCATGAGTTATATGCAGAACGCGGATTTTATGATGTCCGAGCTGACAGGTTACGAGGCTGAGGTCGAAGGATATCTGGACGAGATTGCAAAGGAGGAGAAGGAGAGTTTTTCTAGTACACAGAAGTTTCTGATGCTCTCCAACGAGGTTCCGATCACAAGTGCAAACTATGGGGAGCAGGCTTTTGTCGTATTGTCGTTGATCAATCTTGGCAAGGAGGACGTCACGGATGTCGTGGTGACGCCGACAGTGTCGAATGATAAGACAAAGTGGCCTTTTGATATTAACCAGGCATATGACGCACAGATAATACAGATGATACAGGCGGCAGACGACACGGTGGATGCATATAATAAGCGTATGGACATCGGATGGCTTTTCAATGTCAGAACCGATGTGCTCACAGGCTGTTATCCATTACCTTTTCATGTGACATATTATGAGAATAGCACGCTGGTGGAGACAGATATCACAACCTATATCAATGTCAAGGGTGCTAATCCTGAGAAAACGCTGATCAAATATCCTGACGATGAAGAGGATGAGGATAAGAAGGCGGCAAATCCGCGTATTATTGTAACAGGATACAGAACAGATCCAGAAGAAGTCTTTGCAGGTTCAACCTTTAGTCTGACAGTGAGTGTCAAGAATACTTCCAGGGAAACTGCGGTCGAGAACGTGCTTTTTAATATGGAAGCGACGGTAGAAGGAAAAGATGCAGATGCCACTTATGCGGCCTTTTTGCCGACATCGGGATCCAGCTCTGTATACAAGGACAGAATTGCGCCGGGTGAAACTTATGATATGAGTATAGAGATGGAAGCGAAGTCAGACCTCTCCCAGAAACCATATGTGCTTACAGTAAATATGAAGTATGATACAGAGGAGCAGGTGAATTTATCCGATGTTGCACATGTATCCATACCAATCAAGCAGGAGGCGAAGCTTGACACTGGCTCTGCGGAGATCATGCCAGAGTCGATCGCAGTTGGTGAGCAGTCCAATGTCATGTTCAGTATCTTTAATACTGGTAAGACGACATTGTTCAATGTGAAAGTGACTTATGAGAGTGAGACGGTTGACAGCGGCATCACTTATCTTGGCAATATAGCGCCGGGAAATACAGGGAATGTTGACTCCATGCTGACGGGGATTGCGCCGGATATGGGTGAAGGAATCGTGAAGGCAGTGGTTACTTATGAGGACGAGGCAGGAAATGAGTCCCGGTATGAGAAAGATTTGAATCTCTATGTATATGAAATGACATTTGATGATGGAATGATGGACGATTTTCCC
The DNA here is from genome assembly GCA_947175175.1 of uncultured Lachnospiraceae bacterium. Classification (GTDB taxonomy): domain Bacteria; phylum Bacillota; class Clostridia; order Lachnospirales; family Lachnospiraceae; genus COE1. Next base: position 29,547 of record CAMWLV010000014.1, on the reverse strand, counting down.
ATGGAACCGATGGAGGATGAGACTGACCAAAAGGGAATTCCGCTGATTGCGATCATCGGGATTATAGCGGCGGTTGTTGTAGTGGCTGTAATTATTGTTGTTATTATATCTAAGAAGAGGAAGGCAAAGAAGCATAAAGAAGATATGGATTTGCTGGATGGGGATGATGTATAATGAAATTTTTTGATTTATTGCGTATGAGTATCTCCAATCTGTGGAAGCGAAAGCTCCGTACCGTGCTTACAGTGCTGGGAGTGGTCATCGGTATTACTTCCATTGTGGTCATGGTTGCGCTGGGTAACGGGCTCAAACAGTCCATGCTGGACAGCTATTCCAATTACACCTCCATGACACAGATCCAGATTCACTCTGGCGGCGGCTATTATATGTCAAGCAGCAGCAGTGGACAGACGGATGAAAAGAGACTGGATGATGCGTTTGTACAGCAGCTGTTGTCCATGGAGCATGTTAGTGATGTATATCCCAGATTGAGTGTTTCTGCGATTGCAAAGGTGGGAAGATATGCAAGTGATCTTGACATATATGGCATTACACAGGCGGAATTCCAAACGTTAAATCTTCCTATTGCACAGGGTAAACTGCCTGATTCGGATTCAGAGCTTAAGTTTTTCTATGGAAATAATGTTCTGATGTACTTTTATGTAGAGAAAACGTATGAATATCCTTTTTGGGATAAAAATGAAGTACCAAATGTGGATCTGATGAATGATCCGATTTTTATCATATTTGACAGGAACGCATATTGGGAGTCTCAGAATGGCAGTTCTGGTGAAGGGACTCCTGCCAGGCAGCCTAAAAAGTATATTATAGAAGCCTGTGGTTTGATGGAAGGAGAGGTCGGAGAGTGGAACAATAATTATAGTTCGGCTGTGCTCTGCGATATTGATGCGCTGAAAGCTGAATTAAAGCGTGTTTTCAGGAAGAATCCTATCCCGGGACAGCCTACCAGGAAAAATGGCAAACCGTATAATGAGCTGTTTTATTCACAGGTCATCGTGCAGGTGGATGATATGGCAAATGTAGTGGAGCTGACCGATATGATAAGGGAGATGGGATATGAAGCCTACAATTCGGCAGAGTGGATCCAGCAGGAGATGGACGCCATGAACACAGTACAGGCAGTGCTCGGTGCGATCGGTGCGGTTGCCATGCTGGTAGCGGCAATCAGTATCACCAATACGATGATGATGTCCATCTATGAACGCACGAAGGAAATCGGTGTTATGAAGGTGCTTGGCTGTGATATCCGTAATATACAGGGATTGTTCCTGATGGAAGCGGGCTTCATCGGCTTTATCGGCGGCGTGATCGGCGTTGGTTTCAGTTATGCGCTAAGCCTAGTCATCAATGGACTGATGACTTCCAGCGGTATGGGGGAAAATATGGGAATCACAGGTGCGATCTGCAGGATTCCATTATGGCTGAGCCCGCTTGCGGTTGTGTTTGCGATTGTAATCGGTATGATCGCTGGATTTATCCCGTCGCTTCGGGCGATGCGGCTGAGTCCGCTCGCGGCGATTCGAAATGAATAAGACTTTACATGTTTCGAAAAATCTGTTATGATGGGTATAGCAGAGAAAGAAATGTTATCTGAAAAGAAAGTGGGTGGTTGTATGCCAAGTGGTGCGGATATCATAAAAGATTATGTAAGTGAGTTCTCACGATTACAAAATTGGATGATTTCAGTTAAGGATAAGGACCCAGTAACATACAATTCAATGCATGACAGATATATCGAAATAAAAGTAACGCTGTCAAGTCTTGGCGTCAATCTGGCGGAGTTAGATAAAATTAAGGAATAATGTTTGATCATTTTAGGAAAGGAAGCGATTGTATGCCAAATAGTGCAGAGATTGTTGAAAGAACCGTACATGATTTTCAAAAAGTACAGGCTCATATGAAAAATGCCCGAAAGGAAAATGCTACAGAAACATATGAGGGATTAAAAAGGGATTATCAATCTTTGAAAGCAGTTTTAACTTCCTTGGGTGTAAATCTCACGGATATTGATGAGATCAAAGAATAACAGATTTTTCTAAAAAGGCTTCTCAAAACGAGGAGTCTTTTTTGTGTACTTTAGAGTAGTTCCATCATATATTAATGTGAAGATACAACGTAATTGTCCGTTAGTGCATTATAGGAAGCTGTGGGAAAATAAGTGATACAGGTTGCAGAGGAATAAACAAGTCAAAATGAAAGGTTATTTCGTGACAGATCCTAAGCTTGGTTGATGGATGATTACAGAGGGAATGAAAATGAACAGAGTACGCAGAATGATCGGCTGTGATCACAGGGAGGCAGCGCCCTACACAGGCAGGGGGGTCTGTGTGGCGGTCTTGGACAGCGGAGTGGCAGCACATCCAGATTTGAGGGGGAGAATAGCAGCTTTTAAGGATTTTGTGTCGGATAAGAGAATGTATTATGATGATAACGGACATGGGACGCACGTGTCCGGGATTCTGGGTGGGAGTGGTATGATGTCCAGGGGCAGATACCGTGGAATTGCTCCGGAATGTACTTTGATCTGCGGCAAGGTGTTGGACAAAAAAGGCGGTGGAAGCCTGAAAAACCTTACGAATGGATTAATATGGATATCGGAACTAATCAATAAATATCCGATCAGGATTCTCAACATATCGATTGAGATGGAATCGGAGGATGGGATTGACCCGAAGGACTGGGAACAGTTTCGCAAGCATATATGGAATCTGTGGGATAAAAATATCATGATTGTAGCAGCCGCGGGAAACAAGGGTCCCAATCCCATGACGTTATCGCCAATTGGAGAATGTGGCAGCTGTGTCTGTGTCGGGTGTCATGATGGTAATTATAAGGGAAATGGCGGGAGGCTCTGCAACGAATACTCGAGCAGGGGGCCGGGAAAGGATACCACCATTACAAATATGCTCAATCCCTTGAAAAAGCCGGATATAGTGGCGCCAGGGACAGATATTATGTCATGTCATTACCGTTATAGTACGAAGCCGTACATTGCCAAGAGCGGAACATCAATGTCGGCGCCGATTGTGAGTGGAGCCTGTGCACTGTGCCTGCAGAAGTACCCACAGCTTACGAACAAGGAGCTCCGGCGGCTGTTACTGGGTTCGGCAGCAGACCTTGGACAGAGCTGGAGTGTGCAGGGCGCAGGGATGCTTCAGATTGACAGACTCTTTGCGCAGGCGGAGCTATTGTATTAGACAGGGATATATCTTTTTATCATATTTCGTATTGACAAGGTTTGTATATTTGCATACAATAATACACAGATACAAAATCGATATCTGTTCAGAGCCATATGACAGCTTCTGGTACTCCGATTTCCAGGCTCTGAACAGAGAAGATCAAAACGGAGGAGAAAGAATATGGCAAACAACAGTGAGTATTTTGAAAACCGGCCAGTTACGATGAATGAGCACAATAATCTTTTGCAGATCGAGGAGCATATGTATCAGCTTCAGGATGTGGAAAAGCCCAATGCATTCCGCAATATGTTCCCTTATGATGAGATACCAAAGATTCCGTTTAATGACAGGGTTGTGCCTCACAATATGCCAAAGGAGATCTGGATTACAGATACGACTTTCAGGGATGGACAGCAGTCAAGGGCACCATACAGTACAGAGCAGATTGTGACAATTTTTGACTATCTGCACAGACTCGGCGGTCCCAACGGCATGATTCGGCAGAGCGAGTTCTTCCTGTACAGCCAGAAGGACAGGGATGCGGTGTATAAATGCATGGAGCGCGGTTATCAGTTTCCGGAGGTGACTTCGTGGATTCGAGCGAGCAAGGAAGATTTTAAGCTGGTAAAGGAAATTGGCATGAAGCAGACGGGTATTCTCGTCAGCTGTTCCGATTACCATATTTTTATGAAACTTAAGATGACAAGGCGTCAGGCGATGGAGCACTATCTGTCTGTTGTGCGGGATTGTCTCGAGGAGGGTATCAGCGTTCGGTGCCATCTGGAGGATATTACGAGGGCTGATATTTACGGCTATGTCGTACCGTTCTGTCAGGAGCTTATGAAGCTGTCAGAACAGTACAAGCTTCCGATCGTGGTGCGTGCCTGTGATACCATGGGATATGGTGTGAATTATGCGGGGGCTGTTATTCCAAGAAGCGTGCAGGGCATTATCTATGCACTTCACACGCATGCCGGTGTTCCCCATGAGTGGATTGAATGGCATGGGCACAATGATTTTTACAAGGCAGTCACAAACTCGACAACGGCATGGCTGTACGGATGTTCTGGTGTCAACACATCGCTTTTTGGCATCGGCGAGCGCACGGGAAATACACCGCTTGAAGCAATGATCTTTGAGTATGCACAGCTGAAAGGTACGCTGAATGGTATGGATACGACAGTGATCACAGAACTTGCGGAGTATTATGAGAAGGAGATTGGATATCACATTCCGGAGAGGACTCCTTTTGTAGGCAAGAATTTCAATGTCACGAGGGCGGGTATCCATGCGGACGGATTGCTCAAGAATGAGGAGATTTACAATATTTTTGACACAGAGAAATTCCTCAACAGACCAGTATTATGCGCAGTGTCTAACACGTCAGGGCTTGCGGGAATTGCGCACTGGATCAATACCTACTACAAGCTAAAGGATGACGAAAAGATCAGTAAGTCTTCGGAGCTTGTGGCATATGTGAAGGCATGGGTGGACGCGGAGTACGAGAGCGGCAGGGTCACGGTGCTCACAGATGATGAACTGCTTTCGGTCATCGGGGAAGGCTGTAAGACGCTTGGCGTGACCATAGGAAAGGATTGATGGCGGAAGATGGGCGAGTATGATGTAAATCATGAGGCATCGGACAAGTATTCGTTACGAGGCAGGGTTTTCCAGAAGCTCAGGGAGGATATTCTGAACGGTAAATATCAGGAAAACGATGAGCTTAAGGAAGCGACGATCGCGGAGGAGCTTGGCGTGAGCAGAACCCCGGTGAGGGAGGCTTTCCGGCAGCTTGAATTAGAAGGATTGATTCGGATTGTGCCAAACAAAGGAGCTTATGTCACTGGGATTTCTGTGTCAGATGTGGCTGATATCTATGAAATCCGCTCTCTTCTGGAAGGCTTGTGTGCGAGATGGGCAACGAAGAAAATCACCAAGGAGAAAATTGAGGAGCTCGAGGAGATTATTCTCCTGAGTGAATTTCACTTGCAAAAAGAGCACTATGATCAGCTGATCGAGCTGGACAACCGTTTCCATATGAATTTGTATGAGGCGTGTGAGAGCAAGATGCTGATTCATCTTTTAAAAGATTTTCATCAATATGTACAGAAACAGAGGCAGCAGACACTCTCGAACCATGAGAGGAGTGCAGCGGCTGTGGCGGAGCACAAGAGCATTATGGAGGCGATACGTGATGGGAATGCCCAGCTCGCGGAGAAACTTGCCGACGAACATATTTGTAATGCGTATAGAAATATGGTAAAATGTGGTTTGAGCATAAAACACTAAGCAACTCTAAGGCTGTAAAGGACACAGCCTAAGACTTGCTAAGTGTTTGGAAGAACGCTGAAGGGCGGCGTTCTTCGTGATAGCAATGAATTAAAAACAGGAGGAGACAATTATGGCAAAAATTCAGATGACAACACCGCTGGTGGAGATGGATGGGGATGAGATGACACGAATCCTCTGGAAGATGATCAAGGACGAGCTGATTCTTCCATACATAGATTTAAAGTCTGAGTATTATGATCTTGGTCTGGAACACCGCAATGAGACAAACGACCAGGTGACAGTGGATTCTGCCGAAGCTACCAAAAAGTATGGTGTGGCAGTCAAGTGCGCGACGATCACGCCGAATGCTGCGAGAATGACAGAGTATGATCTGAAAGAAATGTGGAAGAGCCCAAATGGAACGATCAGGGCAATTTTAGATGGAACAGTATTCCGGGCGCCTATTTTAATCAAGGGGATTGTTCCGTATGTAAAGAATTGGACGAAACCGATCACGATTGCACGTCATGCATATGGTGATGTATACAAAAATACGGAAATCAAGGTTCCGGGAAAAGGGAAGGCGGAACTGGTCTTTACCGCAGAGGACGGAACGGAGACAAGGGAGCTGATTCACGATTTTAAGGGAGCAGGGATTATCCAGGGTATACATAATACCAGGGAATCCATCTCCAGTTTTGCGAGGGCGTGCTTTGGTTATGCGATTGATACAAAGCAGGATTTGTGGTTTGCTACAAAGGATACCATCTCTAAGAAATATGATCATACGTTTAAGGACATTTTTCAGGAGATTTATGATGCAGAATATAAAGAACAATTTGAAAAACTGGGAATTGAGTATTTTTATACACTGATTGATGATGCGGTTGCACGTGTGATTCGTTCTGAAGGCGGCTTTATATGGGCGTGCAAAAACTATGACGGTGACGTGATGTCTGATATGGTGGCGACAGCATACGGAGATTTGTCCATGATGACTTCAGTACTGGTGTCACCAAGCGGCGTTTATGAGTATGAGGCAGCACATGGGACAGTACAGCGTCATTACTATAAGCATTTGAAAGGAGAGGAGACATCCACTAACTCCATTGCGACTATTTTTGCATGGACAGGCGCACTGCGCAAGCGCGGTGAATTGGATGGGATACAGGAACTTCAGGATTTGGCGGACAAACTGGACAAGGCATGTATTAAGACTGTTGAGGACGGGAAAATGACAAAAAGCCTTTCACTGATATCGACTTGTGAAAATCCAGTGATTTTAAATAGTCTGGATTTTATCAAGGCGATCAGGGAGACCTTTGATGCATTATAATTTGCTGAACAGACTTTACACTGTTGGATGAATTTGTTATGATAAAAATGTGGTAAGTTACTATTCAGAACAGATTCGTAGAAAGATGGTGATGATATGACTGAAAAAGAAATGCTAAAAATATCAGTTGAGGAGTTTTCGAGGCTGCAGGACTATATGCTGGAATGCGATAAAGATTCGGGAGCATACAAAAAGATGAAGAGGCGGTATATTGAGTTAAAAGTTATCTTAACATCTTCTGGAATTAACATTACAGAACTAGATATCATAAAAGAATAAGGCGATTTTAGGCTGTAGGCGTGTGAAACCAAACATTTGACTTCACGCGCCTGATATCGTTCTGTACGATTACAATTTCAATTCCGCGATCAGACTAAGCATTTCATAGTGCCTGAGTTCTTCCTTCAAGGCGGCTTTGTCAATATTGAGTACAAAATCCTCCAGGGACTGTGTGATGGGAATATCGTCCTTCATCTTGGCAAGCTGGTAGCTCAGATAAACAGTCTCCTTATTTTCTTTTAATGCATTTAACGGGCTTCGCCCGATGCCAAGGCTACTTTTCCAGAAGTCGGACAGTGCCTTTTCTTTTTTCTTGTTTCCCTCACAGTCCTCAATTGCCGCATAGATTGCATCAAGGGAGCCGTATTCGTTCACAAGAGGGGCAGCAGCCGAGGATACACCCTTGCAGCCGGGAATGCCGTCTCCGGGATCGCCGGTGATCGAGAGCAGTGTGACAATATTTTCAGGATACACGCCCTCCTCGGAATAGACGGTATCGGAGGTATATTCAAAGATTCCCGCCGGAAGGGATGTATATCCGTTTTTGCCAGCATAGAGACCGTACCGCTGCTGCATGTCCTTTACCTTTTCCTTGTCAGTGACGCGCCATAGTCTGGTGTAATCGCTCACCAGTTGGAAATAATCGTGGTCTTTGGTAAGGAGATAGGTCTCAAGTTCCGGAGACTCGAACTTTCTGACGAGGGAGGCGGCGAAATCGTCTGCCTCATAGTCCTTGTCCATAAGCACCTGACAGCCTATCTTCTGTAACAGGTTTTCCATGGCAATGAACTGTTCCCTTAACGGGTCCGGTGCTTCCTTTCTGTTCGCCTTGTAGGAGTCTGCGCCAAGGACAGTGCGGCGGAACGTATCTCGGGATACATCAAAAGCGACTGCAGCATAATCTGGTTTCGCCTTTTTGTAGAGGGAAATCAGGGTTCGAAGCATGGTGAAAAGGGCATTTGTGTACTCTCCCCTGGAGGTGCGCAGTATTTCGGAGTAGTGCTTTTCTTTCTCTTCGTCCGTCTTTGCGTAAAGTACAGATTTGGGCAGATTGCCGTAGTATGATGTGCTGAGCATCGATGAACCGTCGATTATTAAAAATTTTTTCATATTGAAATGTCTCCTTCCGATAATTCTTCCCATTTTGCATAGAGTGTCTCGAGTTCTGCTTCAATTTCTTCTTTTTCCTTGGCGATATCTTGAAGCTTTGCCGGGTTTGTGGCAATTTCGGGCTTTGCCATCTCTTCGTCGAGTGCGGCGCTTTTTGTTTCGAGTGCTTCGATTTTTTCCTCACATTTTTTCAGGTCATTTTCTCGTTTGCGCAACAGTGCCTGGTTTTCCTTCTGCTGTTTCCAGTCAAGTTTCTGTGCAGAGGGTTCCTCCGCATTTGTGCCGGAACCGGTTTCTGACACGGGTGTCAGGATTTCCTTCTTTTCAAGATAATAGTCATAATTCCCGATATAGTTGACAAATTCCTGGTGCGTGAGCTCAAGGATGCGGCTTGCCGTTTTGTTGATGAAATATCGGTCATGTGAGACATAAAGAACTGTGCCCTCATAGGCATTCAGCGCTGTCTCGAGGATTTCCTTTGAAGTGATGTCAAGGTGGTTTGTCGGCTCGTCGAGAATCAGGAAATTCGCCTCGGACAGCATCAGCTTTGCGAGGGATACACGTCCGCGTTCGCCGCCGCTCAGTGCACTGATTTTCTTAAAGACATCTTCGCCCGTGAATAAAAATGCTGCCAGTGTGTTTCGGATTTCCGTGTTGGTCAGGTATGGGTAATCGTCGCTGATCTCTTCAAATAATGTCTTATCCATATGAAGTACATGATGCTCCTGGTCATAGTACCCGATTTCCACGTTTGCCCCGAGTTTGATCGTGCCGCTGTCCATGGGAACAAGCTCGTTGATGATTTTCAGGAGAGTGGTCTTGCCTGTTCCGTTGTCCCCGATGATGGCGACATGTTCGCCGCGCTTGATTTCAAAAGATACATTTTCAAACAGCTGATGGCTGTCAAATCTCTTGGAAAGCCCTTCGATCTGCATGACATCATTGCCGCTGGTCTTATAAGGGGTGAGTGTCAGTTTCATGTCAGCCCTGACTTCGACAGGCTTCTCGAGACGTTCAATCTTGTCCAGCATCTTCTCGCGGCTCTCGGCGCGGCGGATGGATTTTTCACGGTTAAACTGTCTTAACTTGTCAATGACTTCCTCCTGGTGCTTGATCTCACGCTGCTGGTTCAGGTAAGCGTTCATCTGCTCGGTGCGCAGATGTTCTTTTTGAATGGCATAATCCGAGTAGTTTCCGTTGAAGGAGGATACCACGCCGTTGTCGATCTCGATGATTTTCGTGGCGATTTTATCCAGGAAATACCGATCATGCGAGACGATGATGACAGCGCCCTTGTAATTCAGAAGGTATGTCTCAAGCCATGCGATGGAGTTGAGGTCAAGGTGGTTGGTGGGCTCGTCGAGCATGATGAGGTCAGGCTTTTGCAGGAGCAGCTTTCCGAGAGCCACGCGCGTCTTCTGACCGCCGGAGAGTGCTGCGACTTTCTTGTCAAACTCGTTTTCCTGAAAGCCGAGTCCTTTTAGGATACCAGTGATTTCGCTTTTGCAGGCGTAGCCGTTGATGTCCTCGAAGCGGTGTGTCATGTTTGCGTATTTTTTGAGCAGGAGGTCGAGTTTGCTGCCAGAGGCGTTTTTCATATCAGCTTCCGTTTGGCGAATCGCTGACTCAAGGTCAAGAACTTCCTGTTTGACGGTGAGCAGTTCGTCGAAGATCGTGTTTTCGCTGTCCACCGCCTGATGCTGTGCCAGATAGCCGAAGCTCTTGTCCTTTGCGAAGGTCACACTGCCTGCATCTGCAGGGAGTTTACCTGTGATGATTTTAAGCAGTGTGGTTTTGCCCGCGCCGTTGATGCCGACAATCGCAGCCTTTTCATAGTCTTCTATATGAAAAGAGGCATTTTTGATGACATGGTTGTCGACAAAAGTTTTGTCTATGTTATTGCATGATAAAATCATGGAAATTTCCTCCTTAGGTATGGAATCTATTTACCTATTATAAAAGAGAATCAAAATAAAATCAATCGGAATCATAATTGCAAAAAGAATTGACAATCATTTGACAACATTGTATACTATTTCTATATATTTTGCTATTTTTTTAGCATATTGCATATGAATGGTGCATGGCTGAAGGTAGTGGACATATGGAGGTTAGGAATCGTGGATGATAAGAATATATCACAGGCTGTTGTCGCGAGGCTTCCCAGATATTACAGATATCTGGGGGATTTGAAGGATAGTGGCATCGAGAGGATATCATCTCAGGATTTGAGTAAATTGATGAAAGTCACTGCATCACAGATCCGGCAGGATTTTAATAATTTTGGTGGTTTTGGACAGCAGGGATATGGCTACAATGTGGAATATCTGTACAATGAGATTGCGAAGATACTCGGACTGGACAAATCATATAACCTGATTATTGTGGGGGCCGGCAATCTCGGGCAGGCGCTTGCAAACTATATGAACTTCAAGCGCAGGGGGTTTATCGTAAAAGGCATATTTGACAAGAATCCCGTGTTGTATGGAAAAGAGCTTCGCGGGATTGCCGTACAGCCGGTGGAGAATATCGAGCGGTTTGTCAGTGAAAATGATATTGATATCGCAGTGCTCACCATACCGAAGGAGGGCGCGGTAAAAACGGCTGAGCTGCTTGTAAAATGCGATATCAGGGCGATCTGGAATTTTGCACATGTGGATCTCAATGTGCCGGAAAGGATTGTGGTCGAGAATGTACATCTCTCCGACAGTCTTATGAAGCTATCATACGGAATCGCGAATCAATAAAAAGTGACGATGTATAACTATGAAGGTAAGAAATGGTTACACAACAGTCCTATTAAATGGGGGTTATGAATATGGAGCAGGGGGACGAGGTCTTTCGCGAGGCATTAATAGGTAAAAAGATACCGGTTTTGACGCTGGATAACCAGTGGCACAGACTCTTTACACAGACAGAACCAAATGAGGAGATTCAGAGACTCGAGGACAATCTCAACGAGATTTTGAAGAGGCAGGGAAAGCTCAACACAGAGATCAAGAGCCTTTCCGCATTCAAGAAGAAGCTCATGAAGGAGATCGTGTCCATCATGGAGCTTCCCGACAGCTCGGCGAAGGAAAAGAAGATGTCGGAGAACAAGCGCATGATTGAGGAGTCTAACCAGAAGATGGAGGACTACAACGATGAGCTGATGGAGATTCCCAAACAGATCGACGAGGCGAATTTTGCGCTGATGCTGGCTTCGATGCGGGTGTGCTACAGCAGGCTGCGGCAGAATGTAGAGGAAATTGAGGAGATCAACCAGTGGGTGTCTGATTTTAAGGTACAGCTCAAGAGAAAGATTATCCTGAAGCAGCAGAAGGAGATCTGGAATGACGAGATGTATAATTATATGCACTCGATCTTTGGACCTGATATAATTGATATGTTTGATATGAAGTATAATCCGCAAAGTGTGCTGAATAAAGAAAACGATTTAATTGACGAAAAAACTCCCAAACAGGAATAACTGTTTTGGAGTTTTTTTTCATAAGTGATTGTGGTATACTAAAAAAAATTAGTGAGGAAAGGCTGGTAATGCTTATGGAATATGTGCTGACATCAGCGGAAATGAAAGCCAGTGACAAGGCGGCGATTGAGGAGTATGGCATCGGATCGCTTGTATTGATGGAGCGCGCCGCGCTGCAGACAGTCAGGGTGATCCTTGACAGATTTGGCTCGGATATCTATGTAGGCGTTATGGCAGGAAGCGGCAATAATGGCGGGGACGGGATTGCCATAGCACGAATCCTTCAGGAACAGGGGATACGCGCCGAGGTCAATATGGTCGGGGAGCCGTCAAAGCTGTCTCCTGAGGCAGCGGCCCAGCTTGAAACTGCTAAAAAATTAAATCTTCCGATTCATTATGGCGTGGAGCATGCGCTGTATGATGTGATTGTGGATGCAATATTTGGTATTGGTATCACACGAAATGTCGAGGGAAAATACCGCAAGGCAGTCGAGGCAGTTAATGCTTCAAAGGCGAAGGTTGTGGCAGTGGATATCCCATCGGGGGTTCATACAGATGACGGAAGTATCATGGGGTGTGCCGTAAAAGCTGACATCACTGTCACTTTTGCATACAGAAAGCTTGGTTTGATGCTGTATCCAGGCTCTTCGTGTGCGGGCGAGGTGGTCTGTGTGCCAATCGGCATACCCAAGGCGGTGACAGCGAATAAGAGGTCAGGAGTTGTCACTTTCACAGATCGGAAGAAAGACCTGCGTTTTCCGGAAAGAAGTCCGTCAGGCAACAAGGGAACGTTTGGAAAGGTGCTGTTGATTGCCGGAAGCAGGAATATGGGCGGTGCATGTTTTCTGTCCGCACTGAGTGCCTATCGAACAGGCGCTGGCATGGTGCGGATTTTTACGGCAGTGCAGAATCGGGATAGTTTGCTGAAAAAGCTCCCGGAGGCGATTGTGGATACTTATGACGATGATACAAAGCCGGCAATCACACAAGAGGAGTCAAAGACACTGTTATCCGGACTTGAATGGGCGGATATCGTGGCTGTCGGACCCGGAATCTCTATGTCGGAAAAGGCAATGGTGATTTTGGAAGTATTGTTGAATCAATGTGATAAGCCGATGGTCATTGATGCGGATGCACTGAATCTTTTGTCACAAAATGCAGGGCTCTTAAAGCTTTTTTCCTATGGATACAGGAAAAATGACAGTGATGTCATATTTACGCCGCATCTCGGGGAATTTTCCAGACTGATGCAGTGTCCGGTTGCAGAGATCAAGAAGGATATGATTGCCGGCTGCAAGGCATTTACCAAGAAATATGATGTGTCTCTCGTCTGCAAGGACGCCAGGACACTTGTGTCTAAAAGGGGAAAACTGACCTATCTGAATGCCAGTGGAAATGACGGGATGGCGACAGCCGGTTCGGGAGATGTGCTGACAGGAATCATAGCGGGTCTCCTGGCGCAGGGATATAGCGGTTTCGAGGCAGCAGTGATGGGAACCTATGCACATGGTCTTGCAGGGGACATCGCAAGGGAGAAAACGTCTGCATATTATATTATGGCACAGGATATTATCAAGGCGCTTGGGGATATAGAGCATTGAATATTTCCTTTATGCCCCTGTCAGGAACAGAAAAAGAGGGAGAAACAATATGAAACATTATGACAGAGCATGGGCGGAGATCGACCTTGATGCACTGCAGTTTAATATAGAGAGTATAAAGGGAAACATCGACACAGGAACAAAGATCATAGCAGTGATCAAGACAGACGGTTATGGACATGGCGCCAGCCATATCGCGCGGGTGCTCGAAAAGGAGGAACAGGTGTGGGGCTATGCAGTCGCCACGGCGGAGGAAGCGTTTTCACTGCGGGAGGACAGGATACAGAAACCGATCCTGGCACTGGGATATACATTTCCATACAGCTATGAACAGATGATCGAGGATGGGATACGCTCCACTGTCTTTACGTATGAGGTGGCAAAGGAGCTGTCGGATATTGCTGTGATATCTGGAAAAAATTGCAAGATTCACCTTAAAATCGATACAGGTATGACAAGAATCGGTATCCGCCCTGATGAGGAAGGAGTGGCACTGATTAAGCGGATTTTAGAGCTTCCCGGGCTGGAGGTTGAAGGCATATTTACGCATTTTGCGACAGCGGACGAGGCTGACAGGACAAAGACATATCATCAGATGACACTTTTCAAGGACTATGTAGACAAGATCGAGCGTGAGCTGGCAGTCAGGATTCCGATGAAACACTGCTCAAACAGTGCAGGGATCGCCGGGATACCAGAAGCAAATATGGACGCGGTGAGGGCGGGAATTATCTTATATGGATTATGGCCGTCTGAAGAGGTGCGGGCAGATGGAACGATACAGCTTAGGCCGATGCTTTCCTTAAAATCAAGAGTGGTGTATGTCAAGACGGTTCCGCAAGGGCAGGAGATCAGTTATGGAGGTACTTATACGACGACAAGGGACACAAAGGTTGCGACGGTCTGCATTGGATATGGCGACGGATACCCGAGAAGCCTTTCCAATCACGGACACGTTCTCATAAAAGGGCAGAGGGCGCCAATACTTGGACGTGTATGTATGGATCAGTTTATGATTGATATCACGGATATCAATTCGCCGGTGCGCGTGGGAGATCAGGTGACGCTGATCGGAAGAGATGGTACTGCATGCATTACGATGGAAGAATTGGGCACACTCTCAGGCAGGTTTAATTATGAACTTGCCTGTGATATCGGAAAACGAATACCGAGAATCTATAAGATGGACGACACACTGATTTATGAATAAGTTTTGAAAATCTGCATCATAATTGTATAAAATTTTCTCTGATGGAAAAAATAGTAGCATGCAGGATTGATTTATTTGACAGGAGTGTATGACTATGAAAAGAGGAGATATTTATTATGCGGATTTAAGACCGGTTGTGGGCTCAGAGCAGGGAGGCGTCAGACCGGTGCTGATCATTCAGAATGATGTGGGAAATAAGCACAGTCCGACAGTGATCTGCGCGGCGATCACTTCCAAGATGAACAAGGCGAACCTGCCGACGCATATTGCACTAAACGCAGGAAATTACGATATGGTGAAGGACTCTGTGATACTATTGGAGCAGTTAAGAACAATCGATAAAAAACGTCTGAAGGATAAGGTGTGTCATCTGGACTCCCCGATTATGCAGAGAGTCAACAGAGCCTTGCAAATCAGTCTTGAGCTTGATACATAAGGCTTGCTTGTAAGGAAAGGAACTGTTCCTTGGATATTGACGTTTGGGAATATAGATGATATATTAGAGAGGTGTAGCTTGCCAACAGTAGGTTACGCCTCATTTTATGCGCACAAGTGTAAGGTGAAATATTGGTTGGTATGTGTGCCGGAGCACGCAGGGGGTATAAAAATATAAAGGAGAGTAGTAAGAGATGGACGATGGAGGGGCTTCGGCCTGTAGTATGATATTGTTTTTGGTTCTGCTCTTTATTGAGGCGGTTCTCGTCGGTTTTAACAAAGCAATAAACCTCATGAATGAGAAGGAGATAGAGCGTAGGGCAGAGGAGGAGAAGGACAAAAAATCGATTTTGCTGAGCCGTATCATTGAGCGTGCTACCATATATGTCAATTCCATTCAGATGATTACAACGCTGATCGAGTTGGTGATGGGATATTTTTTTCTGCCAAGATGGTCAGTCTCGTTTAAGATGAGACTTGCGAAGTTATCTTTTCTGCAAGATGTGAATGATGTGGTGCTGGGCTGGGCAGCATTGATTCTTGCCGCATTTCTGCTCATGTATGTGCTGCTGACATTCGGAATCCTGCTGCCGAAAAAGATAGCGCAGAAATATCCGGATGCATGGGCATACTGTTTTATACGTCAGATACAATTCTTGCGGACAGCGCTTTATCCATTGACGAAAATTGTTGCAGTTTCTGCAAACGGTCTGCTGTGGATCTGCGGTTTGAGAAATACGGACGAGCAGGCAGATGTCACGGAAGAGGAGATCATCTCGATGGTCAATGAAGGACACGAATTAGGCGTTCTTGAAGCAGGAGAGGTGGAGATGATCACAAACATTTTTGAGTTTGGCGACAAGAAAGCAAGTGACATCATGACACACCGAAACAATATCATGGCACTGGACAGCACCACACCGTTTAAGGAGGCACTTGGCATTATGCTTAGGGAGAGCAACAGCAGGTATCCGGTCTATGAGGAGAACCTTGACCATGTAACAGGCGTTCTGTATCTCAAAGATGCCATGAGGATACATACTTCCGACGAGGGACTCAATCAGCCGATTGGTACGGTGGAGGGGCTTGTCCGGGAGGCTGTGTTTATCCCTGAGACCAAGAATATAGATGATCTGTTCCGAAGCATGCAGTCTGAGAAGAACCAGATGGTGATTGTAATGGACGAGTATGGGCAGACGTCAGGGCTTGTGACCATGGAGGACATTCTGGAGGAAATCGTAGGAAATATCATGGACGAATACGATCCGGAAGAGAATCATATTGAGGAGAAAGGCGAGAATGAGTATGTCATTGAGGGAATGACGAAACTGGAAGATCTGGAGGAGCGTTTTGGTATTTCCTTTGGTGAGACGGAGTTCGAGACACTCAACGGATATCTCATATCCAGGCTCGACCGGATACCGGACGAGGATGAAAATTCCGAGGTGGAGATCGACGGATATACATTTAAGATTGTAAAAGTGGAGAAAAATGTGATACAATCAGTATTGGTGAGAAAGCTGGAACAAGAGGAGCGGCCAGGATCATGGCAGGAGGAAGGCTCTTCTGAAGATAAATAGAAAGATAGGGATAAAGGAGAAATAGAAAATGTCAGGACATTCAAAATTTGCGAACATTAAGCACAAGAAGGAAAAGAACGATGCGGCAAAGGGAAAAATCTTTACGATCATCGGACGTGAGATTGCAGTGGCAGTGAAGGAAGGCGGTCCCGATCCGGCAAATAATTTCAAACTTGCACAGGTGATTGCAAAGGCGAAGGCAAACAACATGCCGAACGACACAATTGACCGCGGTATCAAGAAAGCAGCAGGGGACGGCAACTCAGTAAATTATGAGCATGTTACATATGAGGGCTATGGTCCAAGTGGTATTGCAATTATTGTTGAGGCATTGACAGACAACAAGAACAGGACGGCGGCAAATGTCAGAAGTGCATTTACAAAGGGCAATGGAAGTATCGGCACGCAGGGATGTGTCTCTTTCATGTTTGACGAAAAAGGACAGATCATCATTGACAAGGAAGAGTGTGAGATGAGCGCGGACGATCTTATGATGGTGGCACTCGACGCAGGGGCAGAGGATTTCTCGGAGGAGGAAGACAGCTTTGAGATTCTGACTGCGCCGGATGACTTTGACGCAGTGTACAAGGCACTGCAGGAGAATCAGATTGAGATGGCGAGTGCTGAGGTCACAATGATACCGCAGAACTATGTCACGCTCACTGATGAGAATGCGGTCAAGAATCTGAACAAGACACTTGACATGCTCGATGAGGATGATGATGTGCAGGCAGTATATCACAATTGGGATGAATAAGAACCGATGGTAACAATAGAGAATCATAATTTTTCCCTGTCCAAGATCTGTGAGTCCGGTCAGTGTTTCAGGATGGAAAAATGCGGTGACAATCGGTATCGTCTTGTCGCCTTTGGCAAATATCTTGAGGCAGCACAGGATGGGGATTGCATTACATTTGACTGTGCACAGGAAGAGTACGCTCATGTATGGAAAGATTACTTCGACCTGGAAACAGACTATGCCGGGATTATAGCCAGTATCGACAGGGATGATATGTATTTGGTGTCAGCAGCAGAGTATGGAAAGGGAATCAGAATCCTCAATCAGGATTTGTGGGAAATGATCATTTCCTTTATTGTTTCCCAACAGAACAATATCAAGAGAATACGCAAGTGCATCGGGATCTTGTGTGAGAAATATGGTGAGAAAAGGACATCTGTAAATGGCATGGAATATTTTGAATTTCCGACACCTGAGTCGTTAGCGGGTGCTTCTCTGGAAGATTTGTATGCCTGTGGATTAGGATATCGGAGCAAGTATATCTGTCAAACTGCGAACAGCATATACCATGGTGAGGTTGATCTGGAGAAACTTCGCTCGATGGATTACGATGCGGCAAAGAGGGAGCTTTTGAGATTATATGGTGTCGGCGTGAAGGTTGCCGACTGTGTCTGCCTGTTTGCGCTGCACCAGACGGATGCGTTTCCGAGAGATACGCATATCAATAAAGTAATGGCGGCGCAGTATCCGGATGGGTTTCCTTTTGAGCGATATGGGAAGAACAGTGGAATCCTGCAGCAGTACATATTTTATTATGATCTGAATAAAAAATAAATAATATTAAAAAAACTATTGACGTATGCCTGATTTGTGTTATAATCAAAATGTGCAATTAAGTATACCCGAACAGTCTGGCACACAATAATAGAGGCTGGAGGGAGGTTAGGTGTGATAGCATGTCAAATGTAATCGTTAAAGAAAACGAGACTTTGGATAGCGCTTTACGCAGATTTAAAAGAAGTTGCGCTAAAGCCGGAATTCAGCAGGAAATCCGTAAAAGAGAGCATTATGAAAAGCCAAGCGTAAAACGTAAGAAAAAGTCTGAAGCAGCTAGAAAGCGCAAATATAATTAATTTATATTAATTGAATCAAAGTCCTTGGCTGTGTTTATGCCAAGGATTTTTACGTATATGAGGAGTGAGGGATTTGGAGAAAATATCTATATGGATGAGCAGGTATCAACTGGCAGGATATGATTTGTATCATCTTGTGGCATGCTTCTTCCTGTTTAGCGTTATTGGCTGGATGGTCGAGTCGATATACATTTCACTTTGTAATAAGAAACTGACAAACAGGGGATTTATGACAGGACCGTTCTGCCCGATCTATGGTGTCGGGGCGACACTGGGATACATTATCCTGCATCCGTTTGCACATAATATTGTGGCATTGTACATAGTCGGTGCGCTGCTTGCGACAGTGTTTGAGTTTCTGGTGGCAAAGCTTATGATGAAGCTTTTCGGCGAAGTGTGGTGGGACTATAATGACAAGTTCTGCAATTATAAAGGCATGATCTGTCTGGAAAGTACACTGGCGTGGGGGCTGTATGCAGTGATCATTATCACATTTCTGTTCGAGAAAGTCATTAGTTTTGTGGATAGATATCCTGTAATGTGGGGTATTAGGACTATTATACTGGTCTTTGCAATGGGCATGATCGATTTTGGTTATCATTTTGCGATGTCGGTGAAGCTTGATGAGGAGACAAGAGAAGGTCTGTATGAAAAGAAAGAAGAGATCGTTGATTTTTATCATCGACTGACAGGAAGGTAATTGTGGAAGTTTTGAATCAAGCAGGGAAAGCATTCTCCCTGCTTGTTGTGTCATCAGAATGCAGCAGTGTCTAATAAAGAGTCATATAACATGGCAGTCCGGCATAGATTTCATATAAGTAAGGTATGAGGTCTGCTTTATGAAATCTGTCAGAAAAAAAATATATAGAATCGCAGCGGCGGTGATGCTCATTGCCGTTTTGGCACAAAACACAGCTTTTGCAGAGGAAACAGCACAAAATACTACCATAAATTCTACAGCCGTCAGTCTGTCGTCACCATCAGCGATCTTGATGGAGGCGTCAACAGGCACGATTCTGTTTGAAAAAAATCCCGATGAGATGCGGAGCCCGGCAAGTATTACAAAGATTATGACATTGCTCCTCACATTCGAGGCTCTCGAAAAGGGCAGGATCAAGCCGGAGGATGAGGTGCTCACGAGTGCCTATGCCAAGTCAATGGGCGGCTCGCAAGTCTATCTGGATGAGGGAGAGGTACAGACTGTGGATACGCTGATCAAGTGTATCACAGTGGCAAGCGGCAACGACGCGTCAGTGGCACTCGCAGAGTATGTCGCGGGGAGCGAGGCGGAGTTTGTCAATATGATGAACGAGAAGGCGGCTCAGCTCGGCATGGTAAACACACATTTTATTGACTGCTGTGGACTGAGCTCAGACAGTGCACATCATACGACTGCAAGAGATGTGGCAATCATGTCGAGAGAACTGATTACCAGGTATCCGCAAGTCTATAATTACACCCAGATATGGATGGAAGATATCACCCATGTGACCAGCCGGGGCAGCGAGACTTTCACACTGGCGAGCACCAACAAGCTGCTAAAGCAGTATCAGTGGACGACAGGATTGAAAACAGGTTCGACAAGCGTGGCAAAATATTGTTTCAGCGCCACGGCAAGCAAGAATAACATTGACCTGATCGCTGTCATTATGGGTGCGCCAGATCCGAAGGTGCGATTTTCGGAGGCACAGATTCTGCTGGAATACGGTTTTGCAGTGACCAGATTGTATGTGGATGAGAATAAACAGGCATTGGGCGACTTACCAGTAGCGAGGGGCAGGGCGGACCGGCTCGCGGTGGAACCGAAAGGCGCATTCCGGTATCTTGACGTCACAGGCGCTGATTTTAATCAGATCGAGAAGCGGTATCAATATGTAGATGCTGTGGTGGCGCCCGTAGAGAAGGGAGCAGAGGTCGGATATATCAGTTACAGCCTTGATGGCAGGGAACTTGGCAGAATGCCGATCATTGCCTCTGAGCCAGTGGAGAAAGCGGTTTTCATTGACTATCTGAGAAGGGTGCTGAGTAAATATTTAGTATAGAAATCGTGAGTGAAAGACTCACTAAAGCAGGAGAAAACAAAGAATATGCAAAATATATATGGATCGGTCGTACTGATCACCGTGATATTGGGCGCTGCATTTCTGGCGGTTGGAATCATAGATGGAAACCGGTTTGTGACAGTGCGGGAGGAGTTTGCGCTTCCTAACTTATCAAAAGAATGCAGGTTTGTATTGATATCGGACCTGCACAATAAGGTGTACGGCACTGAAAATGATAAATTGATTGCGTCCGTTCGAAAAATGAATCCGGATTTTATCATATTGGCAGGCGACCTTGTCACATCACAGGTCAGTGAGGATATGACACCGGGAATAGAGCTGGTCAATACACTCAGCCAGAATTATAAGATTTACTATGGTCTGGGAAATCATGAGTCAAAGATGCGGCAGGAGCCAGACCGTTTTGGCGGTAAATTTGACACATTGATGCGGGCGGTTTCCGGCAAAAATGTGAAAGTATTGCAAAATGAATCCGCAGATCTGCCGGAATTCAATATCAGGGTGACAGGACTTGATCTTGACCTTGAGTATTTCGCCCATTTCAAGATAGAGAAAATGAGAGACAACTATCTGCAGGAGACACTTCCGGAATATGACAAAAACAAATGCAATCTATTGATTGCGCACAATCCGGATTATTTTGAGGATTATGCCAGATGGGGGGCGCAGCTGGTGCTGTCAGGCCATGTGCATGGCGGTATCATGCGCCTGCCGTTTCTGGGCGGTGTCATTGCCCCGTCCTACAAAATATTTCCGAAGTACGACGGCGGTATCTTTCGAAGCGGTGAGGCGGTTATGCTTCTGGGGCGGGGAATGGGCTCCCACACGATACCGCTTCGGTTTTTTAATCCGGCGGAGCTCTATGAAGTGGTGTTAAAACCTGCTAAATCTTAGCAAACAACAGTTCGCATTGCATTTTCCCTGAATTCTTTGTAAAATATATCTGATGAAATGGATACAAAGAATTTGGGGGTTTTTGTATGGGATTGTCTGTGCGGCTGACAGTATTTGAGGGACCGTTGGATCTGCTGCTTTATTTGATTGAGAAAAACAAGATTGACATCTACGATATACCGATCGTGGTCATAACAGAACAGTATCTTGATTATATCAGGAAGATGCAGACAGAGGACATGAATGTCATGAGTGAATTTCTCGTGATGGCGGCGACGCTGCTCGATATCAAGTGCAGGATGCTTCTGCCCAAAACAGTCAATGACGAGGGGGAAGAGGAAGATCCCAGGGCAGAACTTGTGCAGAAACTTCTGGAGTATAAAATGTACAAGTATATGGCATTTGAGCTGCGGGACAAGCAGGTTGATGCGGCAAAGAGCTGGTACAAAAAGCCCATGCTTCCCAAGGAAGTTGCGGATTATCAGTATCCCATAAATTATGAGGAGCTTGCGGGGGATGTTACCCTTGCAAAACTTCATGAGATTTTCAAAGCGGTCATGCGGCGTCAGGAGGAGAAGATTGATCCGATCAGAAGCCAGTTTGGCAAGATTGAAAAAGATGAGATTAACCTGGAGGAGAAACAGGTCTACATAGAAGAATATGTAAAAAACCACAGGCGATTCAGTTTCAGGAATCTTCTGGAGAAGCAGGGGAGCAAGATGGAGGTGATTGTCACTTTTATGGCGGTGCTCGAGATGATGAAGCAGGGGATTATCTCGATTGAACAGGAGGATACTTTCGCGGATATCATTATTACATCAAGCTTTGCGGCGTGATATTTTGAGGGTGCATATTATAATGGAAGAAAAGAAGGTAATGGCAGTGATCGAGGCGGTGCTCTTTGCGATGGGGGATTCCGTTGCGGTTTCCAGTCTGGAGCATGTGTTGGAGATGCCGGAAAAGGAAATACGCGAAGTGATTGCCAAGATGAACAGTAAATATAAGAAAGCGGAGAGAGGGATCTATATCGCGGAGCTGGAAGATTCTGTGCAGCTATGTACGAAGCCGGGGTTGTACGAATATCTGATCAAGGTGGCGAAGGCTCCGCGGAAATATGTCCTGACAGATACACTGCTGGAAACACTTTCGATTATCGCTTACAAGCAGCCGGTGACAAGGCTTGAGGTCGAGAAGATACGAGGGGTGAGCTGTGACCATGCAGTGAACAAATTACTGGAATTGAATCTGGTTCAGGAGCTTGGGCGGCTTGACGCGCCAGGGCGTCCGTTGTTATTTGGCACGACAGAGGAGTTTCTTAGGACTTTTGGGGTGAAGTCGCTAGGGGATCTTCCAGTGCTGAATCCGGAGCAAATGGAGGATTTTAGAAAGCAGGCAGAGGAGGAAGTTGGACAAAAAACGGAATTAAACGTGGAGATTTAGATATGACTGGGGGAATTTATGGTGTATGGGGAAGAAGAATTACAAAACAGGGAGATGCTGATTGACGACACTGTAGCGAGGAAGATTCTTGACACTGCGATTGCCATTATTGACCGGGAGGGGTACGACAATCTCACGATCCGCAGGGTGGCAAAGGAAAGCGGCTGTTCGAACTCGGCTATTTACCAGCGTTTTGGGGATAAGAATGCTTTGGCAGAAGCAATAGCGGCATTACAGGCAAAGCCTTTTCTCATTGCAATGGATGAAGTGTACTCAAAAGATGCGGACTTGTTTACGAATTTGGACAGGATTACAAAAAGGTTATTGGAAAAGCTGTATTCCTTTGAGACGGAGGCAATCTATATGCAGATCATGTATCATGGGAATATGGAAATTGATGTCAACCCATTTATCCTGCGGATAGAGGAATATCTAAAGAATGCGATGGCGCGGGGGGAAACGAATATCGCAAATGCAAGGGAAACAGCTTTCTTTTTATCGGCTTCTTTTTTGGGATTCGTGCAGATGGTATGTACGAATGAGAATATTGACATGGAAAAGGCAAAATCGCTATTGGCGACACATAACAGAATCATCTATAATGGAATCTGTTCAGGAAAGGGAAACGATTCATTGTGGGACAGGCTCAAGGAGCGGGGAGTCGATGTGGACAAGGCACTGGAACGCATGAAGGGAAACAAAGATGCCTACAGGAATTTTCTGGTTGAATTTTTTGAGGATCCTGATTTTGATGCTTTGGGGGAAGCGATTCAATCAGGAAATACGAAAAATGCCTTTGAATACGCACATGGGCTGAAAGGGATGGCTGCAAACCTGGGGCTTGGCGAAGTGCGCAGCAGGCTTAGTGTGTTGGTGGAAATTCTGCGTCCTGGTGGGCTTGACGGTGCGGCAGAAGCGTACGAAGATGTTGTGGAAGCCTGCAGGATGGTGACTGTATTGCTGTAGTGTTATTCAATTTTTTGTGTAAAATGGGAACGGGGTTTACAAAGGGTGAAGACAAAAAATAAAATACTTGTGGTGGATGATAAGGGAATCAACCGGTATATGCTGGGGGATATATTCAGGGAGGAATATGAGATTGTCGAGGCATCTGGCGGGCAGATGGCGATTGATATCATGGAGAAAGATGCGCGGAATCTGGCGGTGGTACTGCTGGATATTATTATGCCCGTGATCAGTGGTTTTGGTGTGCTCGAATATATGAAGAAAAAAGAACTCCTGGATAGACTTCCAGTGGTGATCGTCACGGATGATGACTCGGAGGAGACAAGTAATAAGGCATATGAATACAAGGTGGCAGATATCGTAATTAAGCCATTTGAGCCTAAGATTATCAGGCGGCGTGTGCAGAATATTATCGAGTTATATGCTTATAGGGAGAGGTATGGATGTTAATGTAAGCCAGGCACAGACAGGGCGTGTTCCACTTCGGTTTCAGTGGAAATCGAGCATACGCAGACAGCTGTATATAGTTTATATGCTGGCCGTTTTTCTACCGATGCTGTTGATCGGTATATTTCTGGTGAGCAATACTTACAAGCTGTTGGCGAGGTATCAGAGGGATTTGCTCGAGTCAGATAATCTCCGGGTGAGAACAGTACTTTTTGAGATCACAACTCAGGCTTATAACATTTCGGAAGAACTCTCTTTCAACGAGGAAGTGGTATCTGTCCTGAAGGGAAGATTTCCTTCTGAGGAGATTTTTGTGGAAGCGGTAAACTCATGTTTGCCTACCGCTGACAGCTATGTGAACCACTATACGGAGATCGAACGGATTGACATCTATTGTGATAATCCTGATATCTATGAGTATAAACAGTACCATGGTGTAGATGAAGTGACTGCAGAGACAGACTGGTATCAGAAAGCAGTATCACAGGCAAGTGTTTTCTGGAAGGAAAAGGAAACCGTTGATGAGTACGGCAATCGGTATTGGGGATTGTGTCTGATCAGGCGGATTCCGCTCGTCAATTCCGACTATAATGCTGTGCTGGTGATCCGCATCAGTGATAATTACCTGAAAATGCGTATTGACAGTGCAGAATACCGAAGCACTGCATCAGTTGATGAGGGTGTTGTATTTTATGCATCTGACAGAGCGAACTATGGAAAACCGCAGCTGATCGACATTGATTACGACGAGAATTATTTTCAGTATATCGGAAAGGGAAAATTTCAAAACAGCACATGTTATGTATGTGTATCCACGCTTTCTCTGTACCATTCCGATTCCAGGATCTATATCTGCACAGTCAATGATAAATATTATGAAAACATACAGGGGATTATTGGAATCTGTCTGATCATCATCCTGCTGGCAATACTGGTTCCCGGTATTCTGATAGGGTTCTTTTCCAAACACCTTGCAGGGCGCATGTCTGCACTTCGGCGTGTAATGCATCAGGCGAGCAATGAGGACTATGATTTTCAGGAGAATGTCTGTGGTGATGATGAGCTTTCAGAGGTTTTTTCGGACCTGCAAGTCATGGTGCAAAGGATCAAGGAGAAGGATGCGCTGATGTATAAGGCGATACTAAACGAACAGATACTGGCAAATGAACAGCAGAAGATGGAATTCAAGATGCTTGCGAGCCAGATCAATCCCCACTTTTTGTACAATACCTTGGAATCGATACGGATGAAAGCGTATACCGCGGGGGATAGGGAAGCAGCGACTGCTATTAAGCTTCTGGGTAAGTCTATGCGCTATGTGCTGGAAAATAGTGGTACAGCATTTACGTCACTTCAAAATGAGTTAAACCATATTGAAATCTATATGAAAATACAAAAGCTTCGGTTTGGTGAGAAATTTGATTATGCGTTTGCGGTTGATGACGGCATTGATGTGTGCAAATGTATCACTTTACCGCTTCTGCTGCAGCCTGTTGTGGAAAATGCGATTCTGCACGGACTGGAGGAGAAAGAGACAGGAGGTTTGGTGATCGTTCGGATTGCGCGCCCTGCAGACAGCGGCAAAATATGTATCACAGTGTCCGACAATGGCTGCGGCATGAATCTGGAGACACTGGATCGCCTGCGCGCGGACATTGTCGCAAAGAATCCTGGGAAAAGGGAGCGCATCGGGTTATACAATATCAATCAGAGAGTGAAGCTGTGCTATGGGGATGAGTATGGTATGACGATTGATTCGGAACGCGACAGGGGAACAGCCATAACATTGTTTCTGCCAGAAAAAGTATATCATAAACTTTAAAATGTCATTATGATGAAAAAATGCTGTATTTTTACAGCATTTTTTTGTTTGCCTCTACATTTTACAGTAAAAATGAAAAATGCATAAAAAAAGTGATGTATAATATGATTAATTTTTCTAGTATTTTAATCATTTTAACTAGTATATAATAAAAAACAAGAAAGGTTTAAGGAGGTAATGCAAATGAAAGCCAAAGGGAAACAAAAAGCTGTAAAAGAGAAGTTTAGCTGGCAGCTCATGTATAAACAGCGCTATCTGCTGTTAATGTCAGTGCCTTTTGTGATCTGGCTGATAATTTTTAAGTACATACCATTGTGGGGATGGACGATGGCGTTTCAGGATGTCAGGCCAAAGACTTTTGCTGTGCCGATCTGGGAACGTGAATTTATTGGTTTTGACAACTTTACGAAGGCATTTACGGACAGATTGTTCAAGCAGACTTTGATCAATACGATAGGAACCAGTATTTTGGGAATTTTGCTGGGGACAGTATTTGCGATTATCTTTGCGTTGATGCTGAATGAGATCCGGTTTATAAAGTTCAAGAAAGTAACGCAGACGATCTCATATCTGCCGCATTTCGTGTCATGGGTGGTTATCGCAAGTATCGCAAAGATGGTGCTTAATGACGGCGGTATGCTGGATACCCTGCTTAACACGAAATTGAAGCTGATGAGTACAAATTCACCCGTGTTCTGGGTTGTTGTGTGTTTTATCAATATATGGAAGGAGATGGGCTGGGATGCCATCGTATATCTGTCAGCCATGGCGGGTATCGATTCCGGGCTCTATGAGGCAGCGAAGGTGGACGGTGCAGGAAGACTGAAAAGGATATGGCATATCACGCTGCCAGGCATCAAGCCGACGATCGTGGTATTGCTGATCATGAGTATCGGAAGTACCCTGAATGTAGGTATGGAGCGCCAGATGCTTTTGAGTAACGGTATTGTACAAGATCACGCGATGGTTCTTTCATGGTTCTCTTATCTGAGAGGTATCGGAAACAGTAATTATGGTGTTGGTACTGCGATTGGTATGTTCCAGTCCCTGGTAGGAATTGCACTGCTGCTGATTGCAAATAAAGTTGCCAGCCTTTTAGGCGAGAGCAAACTGATATAAGGAGGCGAGGATTGTGAATAGTACAAAGATTAAGAGCCGTGAGAATATTCTGGACTGGGTGCTGCTGGTTATATTCATTTTTCTGATGATTATCACTTTATATCCGTTTTTGAATGTGCTTGCAATATCCTTTAATGACCCAATCGACACGATGCGCAATATTAATTTTGTCATTCCAAGACAGTTTACGCTTAGCAATTATGTATACATATTTGAGGAGAATGATTTGATATCGCCGTTGATGCTTTCTATCATAAAAACGCTAGTCGGTGCGGGGGTAGGTGTCATATGTACAGCAATGCTGGCTTATGTGCTGAGCAGGAAGGATTTTTATTTCAATAAAGTGTTTACGCTGTTATTTGTCGTTACGATGTATGTCAGCGGTGGTTTGATTCCAGAGTATCTGCTGCTGATGAGAACCCTGGGACTGGGTAACAATTTCCTTGTGTACATTCTCCCTGGTCTGATCTGGGTATACAATGTCATCCTTGTGCGTTCTTTTGTAGAAGGCCTTCCGATCGCATTGCAGGAAGCGGCACGTGTGGACGGCGCGAATGATTTTATCATCTGGGCAAGGATCATCCTGCCTCTGTGCAAGCCGGTTCTGGCGACAGTGGCATTGTTTGTGGCAGTAGGGCAGTGGAACTCCTTCATGGATACTTATCTCTATGCAAAAGAACTGCCGACACTGCAGTATGTATTGTATGAAATCATGGAGACTGCGACGATTAAGATCGACCCACATGCAGCAGATCAGATGAAAAATGCCGTATCACCGCTTTCTGTTCGTATGGCGATTACGATTGTGGCAACTGTGCCAATCATTATTGTATATCCGTTCTTACAGAAATATTTTGTAGGCGGTATGACCGTTGGTGCGGTAAAGGATTGAGTTAGCTTGTACAACACACGTTTGCGTGTATGCAAGATATAAATACTGGGGACAGAAGTGTTCCTAAAAAGAAGGGAGAAGAAATATATGAAAAAAAGAAAGATTTGCGCATTGCTATTGTGTACAGTGATGGCAGCAAGCAGTCTGAGCGGCTGCGGAGGAAAAGGCGACAGTTCGTCTACAAGCACACAGCAGTCAGCTAATAGTGGGACAGGAACATCTGGCAGTGAGAGCGGAAGTACAGCAAATGAGAATCAGGAAGTGATCGAACTGACATTCTTCAGCGCAGATGCTACGCAGGATGATCCATGGACAGACCCGGTAGCACTGGCAATCACTGAGAAAACTGGTGTAAAGCTGAAGACATCTTATCCGATCGGCGGCAACGATGAGAGTGAGGCGGTTGCCCTGATGATCGCGGAGCAGAAGTATCCAGATATCATTTTTGCAAAAGGTTCAGTGAACGGTCTGATTGAGGCGGGTGCAATGATGGATATATCTGATCTGATCGAAGAGTATGGACCGAATATCAAGAAGATGTATGGTGATGAGTTTGATAAGCTGAGAGAATCAGCAGATGACCCCGCAATCTATCAGCTGTCCGCATATGCGGTAGGCGGCGAGAAGTTTAAGGACTGTGGTCCTGCACAGATTCAGTGGGATGCATTGAAGGCAAAGGATTATGCGCTTCCAGAGACTCTGGATGAGCTGGAGGCAATGATCAAAGATTATATTGCAGCAAGTCCTACGACAGAGGATGGACTGGACAGGATTGGTATCTCATTGTCCACATCAGACTGGCATTGGCTGATCACTTTGGGCAACCCTGCAGGTGCGATCGCAGATGGTGCACCGGATAATGGTCAGTGGCTTATAGATGATAACAATCAGGCGATATACAAATTCCGCTCTGAGAAGGAGAGAGAGTATTTCCGCTGGATGTGCCGTATGTATAATGAAGGTATTCTTGATTCCGAATTTGCGACACAGACAAACGATGACTATATTGCAAAGATTGCTTCAGGCCGTGTCGTATGTCTCTTTGACAAGGATTGGAACTATCAGGATGGTGAGAAGGTTCTGAAATCAGACGGCAAATATGGTGCTACATACTGCGGAGTGCCTGTGACAATGGATAAGGATACAAAGTGTCCGGTTCTGATGTATCAGGGTCTTACGACAGGAACAGGTGTGGGTATTTCTTCTACTTGCGCAGATCCGGTTAAGGCGATCAAGTTTATAGATTTCCTCTGCTCTGATGAAGGACAGGTATTGAATAAGTGGGGCATTGAGGGTGTGAATTACTTCGTTGACGAGAGCGGACATCGTTATCGTACAGATGAAGAGATTGAGAGATCCCAGAACGATAAGGATTATTCAAAGGACACAGGTGTTGGTTTCCACAACTATCCATTCCCAACTTATGGCGATGGAATCCTCGATTCGACAGGAAGCACTTACACAACGACAAGCAAGACTTCTGTAATCGCAGAGTACAACGAGGAAGAAAAGGCCGCATGCGAGAAGTGGGGTGTAGA
>CAMWLV010000013.1 GCA_947175175.1 uncultured Lachnospiraceae bacterium | reverse complement strand
GTACAGATGTTATTTCAATTTATGTGTTTATTCAGTTCTTTGAAAATATTCCGACTTCTTTGGATGAATCAGCATTTATGGATGGAGCAAGTTACTTTACAATTTTCTTTAAGATCTTGTTCCCGCTTTTGAAACCGGCAATTGTAACTTGTATGATCTTGAAAGGGGTTGGCGTATACAACGAGTACTACAGTGCGATGCTCTATCTGTCCGACAAGAAGCTTCAGACGGTTGCAATGTCTCTGTATACCTTTACAGGACCACTTGGAAGCCAGTATAACCTGATTTGCGCAGGCGTTATTATCAGTCTGCTTCCGGCGCTTATTATTTTCATCGCGTTCCAGAATCAGATCTACTCTGGTCTTACAGCTGGAGCTGTTAAGGGCTAATAACTTAAATATTAGTTAAAAATAGTAGCTAAAATAAATATACTGCATCGTTTGTGCGGAAAATAGAGCGGTGCAGTATATTTTTTAGGTAAAAAATTTTTACTAATGGTAAAAATAGACAAATACTTTTGGAATATTTCCTAATTGCAGTTTTAGAGATTAATTGTTAAGATAAACATAGTTAAATTTAGCTACTTAAATTTAGGAGGCTTATTATGACTAACTCAGAAATGCGCTCGGAGGTGACAAGACACCTCACAAAAGATATCATACCATTCTGGAAAAGTCTAAGGGACAATGAGAATGGCGGTTATACAGGTTATCTAGGGTATGATTTGAAAGCGGATCAGAAAGCGGTCAAGGGCTGTATCCTCAACAGCCGCATCACATGGTTTTTTGCCAATGCATATACCCTTTTAAAAGATAGCAGTCTTCTTGAGGAGGCGTCACATGGATTTGAATTTTTGAAAAATGTGTGCTGGGACAAGAAAAATGGCGGTGTGTACTGGTCGGTGAATTATGACGGAACGCCAGCAGAGACATTAAAACATACTTACAATCAGGCCTTTTCAATCTACGCATTATCCTCTTATTATGAGGCAAGCAAGGATAGGGAAGCGCTCGACATGGCATATCGGCTCTACGACATTATCGAGGGAAAGATGCGCGATGAGCTGGGTTATAAGGAAGCCTTTGATGAGGCATTCAACGAGATTGACAACGATAAACTCTCAGAAAACGGAGTGATGGCATCGAAGACGATGAACACATTGCTTCATGTCTTCGAAGCTTACACGGAGTTATACAGGGTTGATCATAATGAGAAGGTAGCGGACAAGATCAAGTGGATGATGGATATTGTTGCCGCAAAGGTGTATAATCCAAAACTGCACCGTCAGGAAGTGTTTTTTGACGACAAGTGGAATCCGATCATTGATCTGCATTCTTATGGCCATGATATAGAGACTGCATGGCTTGTGGACAGGAGTATTGCAGTTTTGGGAGATGATGCATATGAGAAGAAGCTGTCACCCATCACGAGAGACTTGACAGACCAGATTTACAAGGTGGCATTCAACGGTTCTTCTCTTGCCAACGAGTGCGAGAAAGGCGTTGTGAATGACTGGCGTATCTGGTGGGTGCAGGCGGAGACGGTTGTGGGATTCCTGAACGGTTATGAAAAGACAGGACGCGGGGAATACCTCAGTGCAGCGCAGAATGTCTGGACGTTTATTAAGGGTCATCTGATCGACCAGCGTGATGGCTATGCGGCAGGCAGGGAGTGGTACTGGAGAGTGAGTACAGATGGCAGGCCGGATGAGACGCAGCCGATCGTGGAGCCGTGGAAATGTCCATATCACAATGGCAGAATGTGTTTTGAAGTAATAAGGAGATTGAGCGATGACAAATAAGCTTTTTGAGGAAAACAAGGCAAAGGTAATGAAGAGGTATGAGGAGATCATCAATCGCAAAAATGTAAAGAGTGATTTCTACAATGGCATCTATGACCGGTATGAATATCCGGTATTGACACGTGACCATATTCCTCTCTTCTGGAAATTTGACATGAATCCAGAGACGAATCCCTGCTTTATGGAGAGACTCGGTGTGAATGCAGTGATGAACTCTGGTGCAATCGAATTAAACAACAAGTTCTACCTTGTGGCAAGAGTCGAGGGAAATGACAGAAAGTCGTTCTTTGCAGTAGCAGAGAGTGACAACGGCATTGATGGTTTCCGTTTCTGGGATTATCCGGTTCTGCTCGATGATGTGTGTCCGGAGGAGACAAACGTATATGACATGCGTCTTACAAAACATGAGGACGGATATATCTACGGTGTATTCTGCTCCGAGAGCAAGGATACGACAGTGAATGATCTGTCAGCGGCAGTTGCAGCGGCAGGTATCGTGCGGACGAAGGACTTAAAGACATGGGAGAGACTTGACAATCTAAAGACACTGAACTCTCCGCAGCAGAGGAATGTGGTACTTCACCCGGAGTTTGTGGACGGCAAGTATGCGTTCTATACCAGACCAATGGACGATTTTATCGACACAGGGAGCGGCGGAGGAGTTGGTTTTGGTCTGTGTGAGGATATCACACATGCAGTGATTGATGAGGAGATCATCACGAGCAAGAGAAAGTACCATACGATCACAGAGGCTAAGAATGGCGCTGGTGCAGTGCCGATCAGGACGGAGAAGGGCTGGATCCACATTGCCCATGGTGTCAGAAATACAGCGGCAGGACTTCGCTATGTTGTGTATGCGTTTGCCACAGCGCTTGATGATCCGACAAAGGTGATCGCGGAGCCGAGTGGATTCCTCATCGCACCTCTTGGGTCTGAAAGAGTCGGTGATGTATCCAATGTCGTGTTCACAAACGGTGCGATCGCGCGGGAGAATGGCGATGTGTACATCTACTATGCTTCAAGTGATACGAGGCTCCACGTGGCAACGACAACGATAGACAAGCTTGTGGATTATGTGTTCAACACACCGCAAGATCCGCTTCGCTCTGTGAAGTGCGTGGAGCAGAGATGCGGGTTTATCAGAAAGAATTTGGAATATATGAATCGGTAATGTGAGAAGTAGTAAGTCCCACATGATAGAAGGAGTAGGAGGACAAACAGATGCGTGCCAAAAAGTATGGAATCGATTGCAGCAAGGGCGTTATGAATAAAGGAAATCTTTATCGAATTGAGAGAGTGATGAAGAAAGCGATGCGCGGAGAGAGTATTACCGTGGGTTTTTTGGGCGGTTCCATCACGCAGGGCTGTCTGTCCTCAACTCCAGAGACATGCTATGCCTATCTGGTATACAGATGGTGGTGTGAGACGTTTCCGGATGCAAAGGTCACATATGTCAATGCCGGAATCGGGGGGACGACTTCCCAGTTTGGCGTAGCGAGGGCTGACAGCGATCTGCTGTCAAAAAAGATTGATTTTACGGTCGTAGAGTTTAGTGTAAATGATGATGACAATGAACATTTCCTTGAGACCTACGAAGGGCTCATTAGAAAAATATACAGTAATGAAACCAGACCTGCTATCCTGATCGTGAACAGTGTGCGTTATGATAATGGCATCAATGCACAGGCACAGCATATCAAGATCGGAAAGACTTACGATCTGCCATGCGTCAGCATGAAGCCGACACTGTACGAGAAGGTACTGGACGGTACATATACAAGCCGTGATATCACAGAGGATGACCTGCACCCGAACGACGAGGGACATGGATTGATGGCAGAGGTCATTATCAATTTCCTGAATACAGTTTATGAAGAACTGAAAGCAGGAAATGAGGCAGCAGACAACCAGTTGGATGTACAGAAAATGACACCTGTGACACTGAATGCTTATGAGAACTCTGTGAGGTATCAGAATGACAACAGTGAATCTGTCATTACAGAGAATGACGGTTTTACAATAGATGAACAGCCGCAGAATGATATCCGGGAAATATTCCGGCGTGGCTGGACAGCAGACAAAAAGGGTGCACATATAGGCTTTGATATAATAGGAAGCTGTTTCAGCGTACAATATCGCAAGTCAGTAGTGCAGCCTACATGCATTGCAAGGGCTGTGGTCGATGGCGACTTGGACAATGCAAAGATACTCGACGGCAACTTCGAGGAGACATGGGGGGACAGTCTTCATCTGGATACGATTGCGGAACATCTTCCCTATGGAAAACATCATGTTGAGATTGAGCTGACAACGACACACGAGGATGACAAAGTACCATTTTATTTAGTGTCAGTGATCTCAGGATGAAAAGAATTTCTAAGTTTCACCCAGCGAGTTTGTGCAGGGCACAATCTCGCAGTAAATAAAGAATTAAAAAGATATGGAGGATTTTAAAATGAGCAAAGTAAAAATGATGAGTCCGGCTGTTCCCAACATGCCTTGGCAGGACAGAGCAGATGGAAAGACAACAGGTGTGGCTGATGCACCAATCTGGAGATACAATGAGAACCCTATTATTGGAAGGAATCCGGTAAAGGGTGTGGCAAGAATCTTCAACAGCGCAGTAATCCCATATGAAGGTGCATTTATCGGAGTGTTCCGCGGTGAGCAGACAAACGGTATTCCTTATATCTATCTCGGACGCAGCCAGGATGCGATCCACTGGGATTTTGAGGCCAACAAGATCGAGTTTGTGGATGAGGAAGGCAAGCCCTTCATGCCAGTATATGCATATGATCCCCGTCTTGTAAAGGTGGAGGATGTATACTACATCATCTGGTGCCAGGATTTCTATGGTGCGGCAATCGGTATGGCGAAGACGACAGATTTCAAGACTTTCACACGTATTGAGAATCCGTTCCTTCCATTTAACAGAAATGCAGTTTTGTTCCCCAGAAAGATCAACGGCAATTTCATGCTGCTGAGCCGTCCTTCTGACTCAGGCCATACACCGTTTGGTGATGTATTCGTGAGTGAGAGCCCTGATCTGGTTTACTGGGGCAAGCACAGACACGTGATGGGAAAAGGCAATGAGTGGTGGGAGTCCGTAAAGATCGGCGGCGGCGCAGCTCCGATCGAGACAAGCGAAGGCTGGCTGTTATTCTACCATGGAGTATCTGGTACATGTAACGGATATGTTTACTCCATCGGCGGAGCGATCCTCGATATTGACAATCCTTCTATCGTGAAGTATCGCTGTGAGAATTTCCTGCTGACTCCGGAGGAGTGGTATGAGGAGAGAGGGTTCGTTCCGAATGTATGCTTCCCGTGCGCGACCATTCATGATTCAGAGACAGGTAGAATCGCAATCTACTATGGTGCTGCAGACAGCTATGTAGGTCTTGCGTTTACAGAACTTGATGAGATTGTCGACTACATCAAGAATAATAGTAAGGTGACGAATTCGGACACTGAGATTGGAAAGAGATAGGTTGTTTATATGGAAAAAGAACGCCGGTATTCGGCGTTCTTTTCATACTCGATGATATAAGGAGTAGGAGAAGATAAAATGCTTACAGAGACATTGATTAAGGATATACCGGAGGTAAAAGTGCATGGAAGGACAACGACGTGCCGCGAGCCGTTGACACTTTTCTGGACGGCGAGCGGATTTGAGTGCAATGTGACTGGTTCGGAGCTCTGGGTGGAGCTGGAGGTTACATATGATATGTTCGAACCATGGTTTAGCTATACAGTGAATGGTGACTGGGTGGGCAGACAGATGCTGCAAAAGGGCAGATATTGGGTGCCATTGTTTCGCGGCATGAATCCTGAGAATATTAAGAATGTACGTTTTTATAAGGACTTGCAGGCGATGAGCGACGATGGGAACTCATATATTCATATCCATGCGCTGCGCCATGACGGCGGATTTGTGCCCGTGGAGGAAAAAAAGCTGAAACTGGAATTTATCGGGGACAGCATCACTTCGGGGGAAGGGCTTTTTGGAGCGAAACAGGAACAGGACTGGATTCCTATGTTTTTTTCGGCAATCAGGGATTATGCATATCAGACGGCAGAGAAGCTTGACGCGGAATACAGGGTTTTTTCCCAGAGTGGCTGGGGTGTTTACAGTACATGGGACAATAATACGCGGGGGGCGATACCAAAATATTATAAGGAAATCTGCAGTCTGATGCAGAGCGGGGAAAATGAGCGGTTTGGCGGAAATAAGCCGCATGATTTCACAAGCTGGCAGCCGGATTGCGTAATCGTGAACCTGGGGACAAATGACGCGAGCGCATTTGAACAGCCGCAGTGGGTGGACGAGGCAAGCGGCAAGTCCCACAAAATGCGCAAGAATCCAGACGGTTCTTATAATATGGAGGATATGCGTGCATTGCAGCAGGCGGTGAAGGATTTCATAGCGCTGATTCGGGAGTGCAATCCAAATGCGAGGATCGTATGGTGCTATGGTATGCTTGGGACGGATATACAGCTCTATCTGTGTGAGGCTGTAGCCGAGTATGTCGAGGCAACAGGAGACAGGCATGTGTCCTATCTGCAGCTGCCAGACACAACAACAGAAAGCGTAGGTTCGCGGGAGCACCCAGGATATCTGTGCCATAAGCAGGCAGCGGAAGTGCTGGCGGGGTATATTGCAAAAATATTATGATACGTGGGATTGTTATATAGGCTTGTCAGTTTTTTCAAAAATCAGGAGGTTGGAATAATGTTCAAAAAAGATTTTGTGTGGGGTGTGGCGAGCAGTGCCTATCAGATCGAAGGCAGGGATGCGCAGGACGGTGCGGGAAAGTGCATCTGGGATACCTTTGCCGAGGAAGGCAGAGTATATAATGATCAGAATGCAGATGTGGCTTGTGACCATATTCATCGGTATAAGGAAGATATCGCCATGATGCGCCTTCTGGGTGTGAAAGCATACCGTTTTTCCCTGAGCTGGTCGCGCATTATGCCAGAGGGCACAGGAAAGATCAATGAAAAAGCGGTTGCACTCTACCGCGATATGATACAGTGCATGATAGAAAACGATATCGTGCCATATATTACGATGTATCATTGGGAGTTACCGCAGGCATTACAGGACAAGGGTGGCTGGCTCAATGAGGATATAATCGAGTGGTTCGGCGAGTATGCGAAGATTGTTGCGGAGAATTTCACTGATTTGTCAGAGTATATCATTACATTAAATGAGCCACAGTGTTTTGTAGGACTGGGATATTTGAACGGCGTTCATGCGCCGGGACTGAAGCTGGAGCCAGCGAAGGTATTCCAGATCGCACATAACGCACTCCGCGCTCATGGAAATGCAGTAAAGCAGCTTAGAAAATATGCAAAACAACCCGTTAAAATCGGATATGCACCGACTTGTGGTGTGGCGTATCCCTACACGGACAAGCCAGAGGATATCGAGGCGGCAAGGAGCATTTATTTTGGCTTTGATCAGCCGATCGAGAACTGGACATGGAATGTGGCATGGTTTGCAGATCCGGTACTTTTGGGAAAGTATCCGGATGAGGCACTCAAGAAATACAAAGATTACCTGCCAAAGATCACAGACGAGGATATGGAGCTGATTCACCAGCCGATTGACTTTATGGGGCAGAACATATACAATGGTTACTATATCAGAATGGGTGATGATGGAAAGCCAGAGTATGTCGACAGGCCTGCAGGATTTCCGAAGACAGCAGCAAACTGGCCGGTAACGCCGGAATGCTTATACTGGGGAACCAAATTTTTGTATGAGCGCTATCAGATACCGCTCTATATCACAGAAAATGGTATGTCTTGTCATGACCAGATTTCTGCTGACGGATGTGTGCACGACAGCAACCGGATTGATTTTCTTGACAAATATTTGTCACAGCTGCAAAAGGCAGTGAATGATGGTGTTGATATCCGGGGGTATTTCCTGTGGACTTTCCTGGATAATTTTGAGTGGGACAAGGGATATAGTGAGCGTTTTGGTCTCGTCTATGTGGATTTTGCGACTCAGAAGCGCATTGCAAAGGATTCGGCATTCTGGTATCAGAAGGTAATGGAGACAAATGGAGGGATATTGAGTATGAACAGTGTGGATGCGAATAAGGAAATATTGTTTATGGACCCTGTATTCAAGCAGATGATCTGGGGTGGAAACAAGCTTGGCAGCAAGTGGGGATATGAGATTCCGGGAGAAAATACCGGAGAGTGCTGGGCAGTGAGCGCGCACCCAAATGGGGATTGTACGATAAAAGAGGGCACTTATGCCGGGAAGACATTGAGCCAGCTCTGGGCAGAGGAGCCGCAGCTTTTTGGCAACGTGGCAGGAGATCGATTCCCGCTTTTGATCAAGATCATTGACGCAAATGATGATCTGAGCATTCAAGTGCACCCGAATGACGAGTATGCCGGAAAGAATGAGAATGGTTCCTTTGGAAAGACAGAGTGCTGGTATATCCTTGACGCTCCAGAGGGGGCGACGCTCGTGATTGGTCATAATGCAAAGGACAAGGCAGAGCTGGAGGATATGATAGGCAATGGCAGATGGGAAGAATTTCTGCGAGAAGTCCCTGTAAAGAAGGGCGATTTTATCCAGATTGATCCAGGCACTGTCCACGCGATCAAGGGCGGCATTGAGATTCTTGAGACACAGCAGAATTCGGACATCACATACCGCGTATATGATTATGGACGCCTGCAGAACGGCAAGCCCCGCGAACTTCATATCGAGAAGAGTATCGATGTCATCACTGTTCCCGCAAAGTCAGTGGAAGAGAGCGTCATCAACATTTCTGCAGATGCAAAGAATGCAGTGAATCAGCTGATCTCGTGCAGTTATTATCAGGTGTGGAAGCTTGATGTGGACGGCAGCATGGAAGTTTTACAGGATTATCCATTTCTGATCATGAGTGTCGTTGAGGGGGATGGACTGATCAACGGACAGCTGATCAAGAAGGGGGATCATTTTATCCTGCCAAGCGGCTTTGGGAAAGCACAGCTTCAGGGTAAGATGGAGCTGATTGCTTCGACGATAAATAATTAATCTTTTTCATGTGCTGTGAAGTGACAAATAAATTCCCTTGTAAGCTGCTGTATGGGCATTTTACAAGGGAATATTTTGGGTTACAGAGTCAGCCTCAGGTGTCTGGGGAGTCCATCCACCATTACAGGTGACAACTCAGCCTGGATCAAGGGTCTGATATAGTGGATCAGCTCGTCAGACACATAAGTATTATCTTGTGTGATCCATTCTAATGGAACTTTCTTTTCAATATTTGCAATCTTGTGAACATCCTGCGTACCTATAGTGCAGATATAAGGATCTTCGGAAACGCGTTCCAGCACGACAACCTTTCCGGTATCGCCCTCAAAAGCAGCCTTGACTGCGGCACCGCCTACCTGGAATGCCTCTGTGATATCTACGCGCGAAGTCATATGTGATGCGCACCGCTGTAAGGTGCTGAGCTCAATGGCACGCGTCTTCACACCAAACTCGGCGCCAATCTTGTCCGCCAGGAACTTTGCGGCTCCCTGCAGCTGTTTGTGCCCAAAAGCATCAACAAATTCCACATGGTCCTTCAACTCAAAGACATATCGTCCATCGGCAACCTTGATCCCCTCTGACACTGCAATGACAACAGAGCGTTTACTCTGGCACAGTTTCTTTACTTTTTCCATGAAAACATCAATGTCAAAGGCAACTTCGGGAAGAAAGATCATATCCACACCTTCACAGTCTTCCCCGGCTGAAAGTGCAGTGGCAGCAGTAAGCCATCCGGCGTTGCGTCCCATGATCTCCAATATTGTGATAACAGGGTAGTCGTACACTAGTCCGTCCCTGATGATTTCTTTGGTGACAGATGCAATATATTTCGCGGCGCTTCCAAAACCTGGTGTATGGTCGGTGCAGGCGAGGTCATTATCGATCGTTTTGGGAACCCCCATAAATTTAATGTCACTGCTGATCAGGATAGCATAGTCCGAGAGCTTCTTGATGGTGTCCATGGAGTCGTTGCCGCCGATATAGAAAAATGCCTCGATATCCAGCTCCTCCAATATTTCAAAAATTTTGTCATACACTTCCCGGTTATCCCTGATCTCGGGGAGCTTGTAACGGCATGAGCCGAGGAAGGATGAAGGGGTGCGTTTCAAAAGGTCGATATCCAGATCCGAACAGATATGTTCTGACAGGTCTACATACTGTCTGTCCAGAAGTCCCTTGACTCCGTGGAGCATGCCGTACACTTTTTTGGCGCCGCGGTCGTGTGCTGTCTTGTACACACCGACCAAACTTGAATTGATTACTGATGTTGGGCCTCCTGACTGGCCGACGATTACATTTCTGTGCATAAATACCTCCTAATATTAAAACATCTGTACCATGAGAGCGGGTTAGAGAAGTGCCCCAAATACAGGTTACACAATTGCTGATGCTGAAAGTGTACCATGTTTTGTCAGAATATACAATAGATTTGACTAAAAAATGTAAGCGCTTACACAAAAATTTTTAATGATACCATGTTAAAAAATTGACATTTATCTTTAATAGCGATATACTTAATATATTAATGGCAATTGCCATTTTACGGAAAATTTATTATCAATGATGGAGGTTTGGATTTATGTTAGTATCAGCTACAGAAATGCTTAAGAAAGCAAAAGAAGGTCACTATGCGGTAGGTCAGTTCAATATCAATAATCTTGAGTGGACAAAGTCTATCTTACAGACGGCGCAGGAGTTAAACAGCCCTGTTATCCTCGGTGTGTCTGAGGGCGCTGGTAAATACATGACAGGATTTAACACTGTTTCCGCGATGGTGAAGGCGATGGACGGCGATCTCGGTATCACAGTTCCTGTAGCGCTCCACTTAGACCATGGTACGTATGACGGATGCTACAAGTGCATCAAGGCAGGCTTTACATCAATCATGTTTGACGGTTCTCACTATGCGATCGAAGAAAACATCGCAAAGACAAAAGAGCTTGTTGCAGTGGCACATCAGCTTGGTCTTTCTATTGAGGCAGAGGTTGGCTCAATCGGTGGCGAGGAAGACGGCGTTGTAGGCATGGGTGAGTGTGCAGATCCTGAGGAGTGCAAGCAGATTGCTGATCTGGGTGTAGATATGCTCGCAGCAGGTATCGGCAACATTCATGGAAAATACCCTGCAAACTGGGCAGGATTAAGCTTTGAGACACTGGATGCGATTCAGCAGAAGACAGGCATCATGCCGTTGGTTCTCCATGGCGGCACAGGTATCCCTGATGATATGATCGCGAAGGCAATCTCACTCGGCGTTGCTAAGATCAATGTCAATACAGAGTGCCAGCTCTATTTCCAGGAGGCAACTCGTAAGTATATCGAGGCTGGAAAGGACTTGGAGGGCAAGGGATTTGATCCTCGTAAGCTGCTTGCTCCGGGTGCTGAGGCAATCAAGGAAATCGTTAAGATCAAGATGAATCTGTTCGGGTCTGTTGGAAAGGCTTGAATCCAATAGAATAGCGATCTAAAAAGCAGGTCACAAACGACCTGCTTTTTAGATATTATGCGATTTTTTATTTTTTGTAATTTATGGCAGCTTCGATCAGTCCCTTGAACAGAGGGTGCGGTCGGTTTGGCCTGCTCTTAAGTTCTGGGTGTGCCTGCGTTGCAAGGAAAAACGGATGTGAGGGGATTTCCACCATCTCCACGATACGTCCGTCAGGTGAGAGACCAGACAAAAGCATGCCCTTTTCTGTCACAGAGACGCGGTAGTCATTGTTGACCTCGTAGCGGTGTCTGTGGCGCTCGTGGATCACCTCGTTTCCATAGAGTTTATATGCCTTGGAGGTTGTGTCAAGATGGCACTCGTAGGAGCCAAGCCGCAGTGTTCCGCCGATATCTTCCACACCATTTTGGTCAGGCATCAGTGCGATGACAGGATGGGTTGTGTTTGGATTGAGCTCGATGCTGTGCGCATCATTGTATCCAACGACATCTCTGACAAATTCCACGATTGCAAGCTGCATACCAAGACAGAGACCTAAGAACGGGATGCCGTTCTCCCGCGCATAGCGGATGGCATCGATCATTCCTTCAATGCCTCTGTCTCCGAATCCGCCCGGAACGAGAACACCATTGACGTCTTTTAAGGTTTCCGCGACGTTATCTTTATTGACGTGCTCTGAGTCCACCCACTTGATATTGACAGTGGCGTGCTGCGGAATACCACCGTGCTTTAACGCTTCCACGACACTAATGTAGGCGTCATGAAGCTGGGTATATTTTCCAACCAGGGCAATCGTTACTTCCTGCGTGGGTGATTTGAGGTCTTCGACCATCTTTGTCCAGTCTGCAAGGTCTGGTTCGGGGCTGTCTAAGTGCAGGCACTCGCAGGCAACCTCGGCAAGATGTTCCTTTTCCATTGCAAGCGGAGCTTCGTACAGATATTCGACATCAAGGTTTTGGAGTACATGGGAATTTGGCACATTGCAGAAAAGGGCAATCTTGTCCTTCAATGCCTGGTCGAGCTCATGCTCACTCCGGCACACGATAATATCCGGCTGAATACCCATTCCCTGCAGCTCCTTGACGCTTGCCTGTGTCGGCTTGGTCTTCATTTCCTGTGAGGCGCTCAGATAGGGAATCAGTGTCACATGGATCAGGATGGCATTTTCATGACCGACTTCGTGCTGGAACTGCCGGATGGATTCTAAGAAAGGCTGGCTCTCAATATCGCCGACTGTACCGCCGACTTCGATGATGGCAATACGCATGTCGGGATCGGTAAAATTGCGGTAGAAACGGCTTTTAATTTCATTGGTAATATGAGGAATGACCTGAACCGTGCCTCCGCCGTAATCGCCGCGACGTTCCTTCTGCAGCACGGTCCAGTAGACTTTGCCTGTGGTTACGTTGGAGTTCTTGTCCAGACTTTCATCAATAAAACGCTCATAGTGCCCGAGGTCAAGATCTGTCTCCGCGCCGTCGTCCGTGACAAAAACCTCCCCATGCTGAATGGGGTTCATCGTACCGGGATCAATGTTGATATAGGGATCGAACTTCTGCATGGTTACTTTATAGCCTCTGGCTTTGAGAAGTCGTCCAAGTGAAGCAGCTGTAATTCCTTTTCCAAGACCGGAAACTACACCGCCGGTTACAAATACATACTTAACTGGCATAACCTAACTTTTCCTTTCATCTTTTTGTTGTAAACCTTTTAAATATTCTACTATTATACAACGCGCCCATAGTAAAAAGCTATAGTTTTTTCATTTTTTATATGAATATGAGTTACAGTTCAGTGTAGGACTTTGATGCTGTTTTTCTTTATTTTTATAATAATCTTTTTCTGCGTTATATGTTTCGGCCAAATATACAGAAAAATGATTATCCTTATCTTTAGATAGTCTTAATATCCTGATGGGCTGGTTATCTTTGGTATCTATATTGAATCTTTTGCTGATGGTATCAATCTCGTATATCATACCATCGAACATTGTTGCAGATAGTATAATATTCCAGTTGGCTTCTTTTAATTCACTGGCTATTATAGGCATATCCAGATAGTATAAGCCATTCATTTCAAAATGAACTCTATATAAATCGCCTTTGGCTTTTCCACCGAAACCGCCAAATATTATATCTTTTTGTTGAAGTTTGTCATGAAATCCGTCTTCCAGACTTTTTCCGTCTCCATTCCATATAGGAAAAAGTGCTCCTGTATCCACAAGAGCACGACAACCGCGGAACCAGTTTAAATTAGCTATTGGTCGCCGTGATTCATGATCCAATTGTATTGTTATCTGCATTATAATATCCCCGCTACTCCCAATGGCAATCCGTTCTCGTTTGTGTACCATCTGATTACGTTGTCAGTTCCTGCTATTTGTATCATCAACAATTCGTTACTTGATTTATTTGTATATATTACTTCGGCAGACTCTAAAGTTACTCCGTCATCATTGGCATATTTTACATTGGCCAGCCCTAGCCATGTATTGGGATATTTTTCAGCCATCTGTTGTCTTGTCAATCTTTCTGCCATATGTTCACTTCCTTTCTTTATCACTTATTATATCGCAAAGTCATTGAAAAATCAAAAAA
The DNA here is from genome assembly GCA_947175175.1 of uncultured Lachnospiraceae bacterium. Lineage (GTDB taxonomy): Bacteria > Bacillota > Clostridia > Lachnospirales > Lachnospiraceae > COE1. Next base: position 25,545 of record CAMWLV010000013.1, on the reverse strand, counting down.
TAGTTTATTACATAAATTATGCAGCGGCGGTGTATGTTAATAGGGTATAAACTGCGAAGGATTGGCTTTTTAGAGTTACTGTTCACACCCCTACTGTGTTTTGCATGTTTATACGTTTTTTCGGTGTGAACAGCAACATTTATGCACACAAAATGCTAAAGGGCAAGCATTTTGGCGCTTGATTCCCACTACTTTGATGGGAGAGTGAACAGTAACTTTTTAGAAACTTTTCACAAAGAAATCACAAAGATTATGTTGATTTATAACCATGAAATCTCTATAATTATAATTGCGATGAGCTGCACAGGCATGTTTTATGCTGATAATAGGGATCATGGATCAATAGACCTTTGACAGATGAATCATGACATAAATCAGAAAGGATACCACAGGAAAATGGACAACAATCAGGTCAACAATTATGACAATAATTCCAACCGGAATAACGGTGGACCAGGAAACGGCAGTAACGGTGGGAATGGAAACAACAATAATAATGGAAGAGACCCGAAAAAGCAGAGTATTATCATAATGATCACTGCGGCAGTACTGTCACTGCTCTGCATCAGCTATTTTACGCGCGCCGTGTCAGGTGCCACGACGGTTGAAATCTCGTATAACAAGTTTATCGAGATGGTGGACGCAGGAACGGTTGAGTCGGTAAAGATCGAATCAAGCCAGATTGAGATTACGCCGGTATCAGGCGCACAGGATAATCAGAGTCCGAACAATCTGCTTGCTTCGGCAGTCAGGGTGACCTATATCACAGGAAAAGTGGAGGATGACGAGACACTTACGCAACGGCTGCTTGATGCAGGGGTGGAGGTGCGCGGAACAGTTCCGGATGGATCCGGCATCATTCTCTCGCTGTTATACTATATTGTACCGATCCTGTTGATGTGGGGATTGTTAAGCCTGCTCTTCCGGAAGATGACGGGCGGCGGTGGCGCTTTCAGCATGGGTAAGAGCAATGCGAAAGTGTATGTACAGAAGGAAACAGGCATCACATTCCGGGATGTCGCGGGTGAGGACGAGGCAAAAGAATCCCTCCAGGAAGTCGTTGATTTCCTGCACAATCCGGGCAGATATGTGAAAATCGGTGCGAAGCTTCCGAAGGGCGCACTCCTTGTGGGACCTCCGGGTACTGGTAAGACGATGCTTGCGAAAGCAGTTGCAGGCGAGGCGAAGGTTCCGTTCTTCTCGCTTGCCGGTTCTGACTTTATCGAGTTGTACGTAGGTGTCGGTGCATCACGTGTGCGCGATTTGTTTAAGGAAGCGGAGAAAAATGCGCCCTGTATCATCTTTATCGATGAGATTGACGCGATTGGCAGAAGCCGCGATTCGAAGTATGGCGGCGGAAACGAGGAGCGCGAGCAGACTTTGAACCAATTGCTTTCCGAGATGGATGGTTTTGACGGCAAGAAGGGTATCATTATCCTCGCCGCGACGAACAGACCGGAAATTCTCGACAAGGCATTGCTGCGACCCGGACGTTTTGACAGGCGTATCATTGTGGATAAGCCCGATTTGAAAGGACGTGTCAATATATTAAAAGTACATGCCAAAGATGTTCTGATGGACGAGACAGTTGACCTTGATGCGATCGCGCTTGCGACCAGCGGTGCTGTGGGCGCTGACCTTGCCAACATGATCAATGAGGCGGCGATCAATGCAGTTAAAGAGGGCAGGGAGTTTGTCAGCCAGAAGGATTTGTTCAACGCAGTCGAGGTGGTGCTTGTCGGCAAGGAGAAAAAAGACCGCATCATGAGCAAGGAGGAGCGCAAAATCGTTTCGTATCATGAAGTCGGTCATGCGTTGATCAGCGCTTTGCAGAAAAATTCGGAGCCAGTGCAGAAGATCACGATCGTACCGCGCACTATGGGGGCACTTGGCTATGTCATGCATGTGCCGGAGGATGAGAAATATCTGAATTCCAAGGATGAGCTGCACGACATGATTGTCGGACTTCTGGGAGGACGCGCGGCGGAGGAGATTGTGTTTGACACGGTCACGACGGGTGCGTCGAATGATATCGAGAAGGCGACGGGTATCGCGCGCTCGATGATCACGCGGTATGGTATGAGCGAAAAGTTTGGGCTGATGGGACTAGAGACCATTGAGAGCCAATATCTGGAGGGTAGAAGTTCGCTGAATTGTGCGGACAATACGGCAGCGGAGATTGATACGGAAGTCATGAATATGCTTAAGGCGTGCTACGAGGAAGCACTTGGAATGCTTCGCGAGAATCGTGATGTAATGGATCAGCTTGCTGCGCACCTGATTGAGAAAGAGACGATTACTGGTAAGGAATTTATGAAGATATACCGCGAGGCGAAGGGACTGCCTGAACCCGAGGAGAAGAAGGATGAGACAGATGGGAAACCGGAAGATGCGAAAGTGACAAAGGATGCGAATGGCAAAGAGGAGGTGCGAATCCCGACACCAGAAGAGCTTCGTGACGGAATACCGCAGCCTGCATACACGGCGCAGCAGCAAGAAAATAAGTGGCACATGCCGCCTGCATATGATTGGAATCCAGCGCAGCTGCAACAGCAGAATCAGCAACAAAATCAGGGACAGCAAAATCCGATGCAGCAGAACCAGAACCCTTACCAAAATACGAAGCAGGGTTCAGAACAGCAGAATCCGATGCAGCAGTACCCAAATTCCTATCAAAATCCACCGCAGGGGTCCGTACCACAGCAGCAGTACCCAAATCCACCGCAAAACAGGTATCCATATCCCTATCAGAATTCGCAGGCACCGCAAAATGTGAATCTGCCAGAGGATAATGGCAGTAATGGTGAGACTTCACGGTTTGGCGCTGTGTGGGACAGAAATGTAAATGGGAATCAGAATAACGATAACAGATGGTAGGTTTAGAATATAGAGGGAGTACACATAGGAAGCGTGTACTCCCTCTATGTGCACAATTGATGAGAAAAGGGGGATATAGAGATGCCGAACACAACACAGGAGGTTGAGATAAAAATGGAAGAACCAGCAATAAAAGATCCGGAGAACAAGGAAAAAGCGCTCAAGGAGTCCGAATCAAATGAATTTGACGTGAAAGAAGAGCTTCGCAAACTTCCCAATAAACCAGGTGTATATATCATGCATGATGTGGACGACACAATTCTTTACGTGGGAAAGGCAAAGAACCTGCACAACAGGGTGCGCTCTTATTTTAAGGAAAATATCGGGCGCGGACCGCAGATCGATAAAATGGTCTCCCTGATTGCACGGTTTGAGTACATTGTGACGGATTCCGAGCTGGAAGCCCTGGTGCTGGAAAACAATCTGATCAAGGAATACTCCCCCAAATACAATACATTGTTGAAGGATGACAAGACCTATCCTTATATTAAAGTGACACTTGGTGAAGATTTTCCGCGTGTTATGTCCGTGCGTCAGATGAAAAAGGATAAGGCAAAGTATTTTGGACCTTTTACCAATGGCGGCGTAAAGGAGAGCATTGACTTGATCAATAAGCTCTATCAGCTGCGGACGTGCAACAGAAAACTGCCGCGGGACTGCGGTAAGGAGCGGCCTTGCCTGAATCATCATATTGGTCAGTGCTGTGCGCCCTGTCAGGGGAATATCCCCAAGGAGGAGTACGGACAGCGGATTGACATGGCGATTGATTTCCTGAATGGAAAACAGCAGCCAATTATCAAAGAATTGAAGGAGAAGATGCAGCAGGCTTCAGAAAAGATGGATTTCGAGGAGGCAATCAAATACCGAGACCTGATTGAGAGTGTCAAAAAAGTCAGTGAGACGCAGAAGATGTCAGACAATGTGGGAGAGGACAAAGATATTATTGCACTTGCAATTGATGGAAACGAGACTGTCGTGCAGGTATTTTTTCTGCGAAACGGAAAGCTGATCGGCAGGGAACACTTTTATATGACTCAGGTTGAGGAACTGACGGCAGATAATATTCTGACGAGTTTTGTGAAACAGTTTTATGCGGGAACGCCGTTTATACCAAGAGAAATCATGCTTCAGGAAGCAATTGAGGATATGGAGCTCGTGGAGCGTTGGCTGACGAGCAGAAAGGGAGCGCGCGTTCATTTGAGAGTACCATTAAAAGGTTCTAAGGAACGGCTTGTGGACCTGGCGGCAAGGAATGCCCAGCTTGTCTTAAGTCAGGACAGAGAGCGTATTAAACGCGAGGAGGGCAGAACCATCGGTGCGGTGAAGGAGATTGAGGAAATTCTCGGTATTAGTCCGCTGACGCGCATGGAAGCATTCGACATCTCAAATACCAGTGGTTTTGCAAATGTGGGTTCTATGGTCGTGTATGAGAAAGGAAAACCTAAGCGCAGTGATTACAGGAAGTTCCGAATGAAGACTGTCGCAGGACCAGACGACTATGCCTGCATGCATGAAGTCCTGACAAGGCGTTTTCAACATGGTCTTAATGAGCGGGAAGAGATGAAACTTGATGAGAACAGTGTCGGGGAGGATTTTGGAAGTTTTACGAAATTTCCGGATCTGCTGTTAATGGACGGTGGGCGCGGTCAGGTCAATATTGCACTGCAGGTATTGGAGGAACTTGGCATCAGCATTCCGGTCTGTGGTATGGTAAAGGATGACAACCATCGCACGAGAGGGTTGTATTTTAACAATGTAGAACTGCCAATCGATACACACAGCGAGGGCTTTAAGCTGATCACACGCATACAGGACGAGGCACACCGCTTTGCGATTACATATCACCGGTCACTCCGGAGCAAGGCGCAGGTGCACTCTGTTCTTGATGAGATACCAGGTGTGGGACCAAGCCGCAGGAAGGCGCTGATGAAGTACTTTAAGTCGATTGAGGAGCTTCGAGCCGCAGATGTCACCCAAATCTCCGATGTGCCAGGAATTACGGCAAATGTGGCAGAGGAGATACACCGGTTTTTTGCAAAAGAACCAAATCAAGAGGGGAGAGACATTGAATAATATTTTAACAAGTTTTAATAAGATTTCACTTTTTTTATATTGACAGAATTCGGTACATGGAATATAATTTTTAACGTTTACACGCATTAACAAAGGTTTAAAGAGAGGGGATTAAAACAATGAAAAAGTTGGTATTAATTGGTTTGTGTACTGCTTTATGTCTACAGATAACAGCATGCGGCGGTTTGGGAAAAGCAGACAACGGATTGGCTGTCAATGGAACGGCAGCGACCTCCAATGAAAAGTCAGGAGTTTCCATCAGCGATAAGCTGGAGAGTGGGGAATTGCTGATTGATGGGGTGAAGTACTCCTTCCCGTCAGCAATGTCAGACTGGACAAATAACGGATGGCATATTTCCAGAAATTATGAGAATATCAATACTTTTACGTTGGAGAATAATGTAGAATCGACCCAGTTTGAGGTATTCAGTGATGAGCGGGATTCGGAATATGTCAGAATGTGTGCTATCAATTTCGAAAGTGACCCGAAAAAGATTGAGGAGGCTACAGTTTCGTATCTTTCTGTAAACGTATTTGATGGCAAAAAATCACTGGAGGTCATACTGCCAGGCGGAATTAATTGTAAGAGTACGAAAGAGGATGTGGTCAATGCTTATGGTGAGCCACAGGAGGAAGACAGCGAGTCTCTTTGCTATTATTATACGAACAGCGATGGTCTTGATATTGTTGTAGAGATTTTTATATTGTCTGACAAAGTCACGAGGGTATCATATGGATTGGCTGATTCGAACTGGGGCTCTGTGACCAATGCCGAAGAGTGTGTACAGTTTATCAATGATGCATTAAAGGCAAGTTTTTACGGTGAATTTGATACTTATGTAGAAAATAAATTTGATACCATGGAAGGGGCGCAGGAACTGTATGACTCCGAAGTGGATTATTATGCGCAGAACCTGATGTATTTCCTGGATATTGATTCTCAGACGGTCGATGAGGGAATTTTAACAGGTTTCTATGATGTATCCAAAGCAATTCTTGCTAAATTCAAATGGGATGATCCCGTTGTCGACTTAGATGACGGCGCGCTCCGGGGAAGTTTCGAGATTACAATGTATCCGACAAATTTTGTTGATATTATCATAGATGACATTCAGGCAGTGGCAGAGAGTGGTCTTGAGGGAGATGAATATGCACAGGGTATGCTGGACGCAGTCAGTGCCAAAGTAGATGAGATTTCCTATCGGGAACCGATTATAAAGTCCTATAGAATTGATCTCGAGGATGGTATTGTCGAGCAGGAAGCATGGGATGAGATTGATGATATCCTGATGGATTTTGCCGAATAATTACAGGAATATTACAATAAACATTTGTTTAAAACAAAGCTAAAAAAGCACGGTATTCGTTTTTGGCGGGTATCGTGCTTTTTGTCTCGAATTCCTCTGGTGGAAAGCCTTGACGGTGATAGTGTGGAGGCGTAAAATAAAATTTGGAATACAAAATTTATTGAAAGATTTTTAAACGAGGTAATAATAAATTGTCAAACGAAAAAGAATTTGATCAGGAAAAACAGAAAAAAACAGAAAAAATAGCGGCTGAGATTCTCCAGATGTCAAAGAACAAGCTGCTGGTCAATATGCGGTTCATGGATATGTCGCTCAATCAATTCAAAATTTCCCCGAAACCTGAATTAACGCCTTTTACGGCAAGCGACGGGGAGATCTATATCTATGATCCGGAACATATTCTGAAAGCTTACATGCTGGATGAAAACCTTCCCATACGCAATTTTCTTCATACGGTACTGCATTGTGTTTTCAAGCATTTTTTTGTAAACACCCTTGTAAATCAGGATATGTGGAATCTGGCGTGTGATATTGCGGTGGAGAGTGCGATCAATGATCTGGAGCTGAGTTACCTGAATATCAAGAAAGCCAAAGAGCAGATTCAGTTTTTCGACCTCTTTAAGAAGAAGATCCAGACCATTTCCGCGGAAAAAATTTACAGCTATTTTTTAAGTGAGAAGCTTTCCGATGACTTGGTAGAAAGACTGTCATTATTATTCAAGGGAGATGATCATTTTCTCTGGTATCTGACGGAAGAACAGAAGAAAAAGCTGGGGCTCTATGGCGGATTTGACGGAGGTGCGCTCATTCCGGTCAATCGAATCCTGCTCGTGGAAGGCTGGGCGGGCATTGCGCTGCGCATGCAGACAGAATTGGAAGTGTTTGTCAAGAGCAGGGGAACCGAGACAGGACTGCTGACGCAGAACTTACGGGAAGTGAACAGGGAGCGCTATGATTACACGGAATTTCTCAAAAAATTTGCCGTCAGGGGAGAGGTGATGAAGCTCAATCCGGATGAATTTGACTATAATTTTTACACTTACGGACTGCAGCTGTATGAGGATATGCCCCTGATCGAGCCGCTTGAATACAAGGAAGTAAAGCGCATACGGGAATTTGTGGTTGCGATCGACACATCTGGTTCGACATCGGGTGAACTGGTACAGACCTTTGTGCAGAAAACATATAACATTCTCAAGAGCACGGAAAGCTTTTTTACCAAGATCAACCTGCACATTATCCAGTGCGACACAGTCATTCAGGAGGACGCGAAGATCACATCACAGGAGGAGTTTGACGCTTACCTAAAGAAAATGAAGCTTCACGGGCTGGGAGGAACGGATTTCCGACCTGTGTTTGAGCATGTCAATACGATGGTGGACAATCACGAGTTTGAAAATCTGAAAGGTCTGATCTATTTTACGGATGGATGTGGCGTATTTCCGCAAAAGAAACCGCCTTATGATACTGCATTTGTATTTATTGAAGATTCCTTTAATAATTATGACGTACCGTCATGGGCAATGAAATTAGTGCTCAGAAGCGACGAGATCTGAGAGGGGGAGAAGAGTATGGAGATTGCACAGGAAGAAAAAGCCGCGCGGCTGCAGCAGGCGGTGATCAATGGCTCTGTCGAGGAGCTTTTAAAAATTTATGAGGAACTTGGTGAGGTGGAAATGTCGGCGCCGGCGCTGGGACTGGCGTGCCGGTTCCGTGGGCTTGATGTGGCAGGGGCTTTGATTCAAAAGGGCGCTTCCTTTGATTTCCCTTCAAAGAGGAGAATTGAGGAGACATACAATTGTTATATCGGTCGAAAGTGTGGCAATTACCGCACGAATTATTCCCTGTATCTGCTGAAGGTTTTTGATGAAGATTTAAGAGGGGCATATTGTTTTAAGGGAATGACGCTGAGTCATAGCGCGGAAAGAGAGACGGGAGAGCCGCTGGAATTTCTTTCAGACGACAGACGTATCAATGTATTGAAATGTCTGTTGGAGAACAGGGAAAAGATATCCTTTCACCCGGAAGAAATGCTTTATTATGCGATTTATTTTGGGGACACTGTCATTGTGGAGGAATTGAAACGATATGGTGTTCGAATCTCCGGGATTCGCGTTCATACGATTACGGACGTCGATGCAGCGATGGACGCATATTGGCTGGAGTATATTGCTATGACACAGCGTCTTTCCGATGCGGATTACTTTACGGTCATGCAGCAGCTTGCCGCAGAATTGGACGGAAGGCTGTTTCGCTTTACGGAGAATCTCTATGAGATTACGAAAAAACGCTTTTATGATGTCAAAGTATTTGAATTTTTCCTCGCTCACTTTACGCAGGAGAAGATGAAAAAATATCAGATCATACGCGGTCTGATTGAGATTGATGCTGCGGAAGTCCTGCCAGTAATTGAGAGGGAAAACTGGATTGCGACACCGAAGAAACGTGACGAGATGATTGCATATGCTTCAGAAAACGGCAAAACGGAGTCGCTGGCCTGGCTGCTTGACTACAAAAACCGCACGGCTGATTTTGCCGTGGAACAGAAAAAAGCGGAGAAAAAGATGATGCGCGAGCTGAATGTAGCACCGGATTCTGTCGCCGCGTTAAAGAAGATATGGAGCTATAGGAAAAGGGAGGACGGAACGCTGCTGATCACCAACTATAAAGGCACAGATACCGAGGTCACGGTTCCGGAAAAGATAGGAAAAGGGATTGTTACAGGTATTGGAAAGGGGGCATTTGCTGCAGATTATTCAAATCCCAAAGTAACAACGGAGCAAACAGAGCAGCATAACCGGATTACAAAGATCATACTGCCAGACACACTGCAATATATTGGACAGTATGCTTTCTCTGATATGCAGGCATTGAAAGATATTTCCATTCCAAAAGGTGTTAAGGAAATTGATGCGTACGCATTTGATAAATGTACTTCCCTGAAACAAATTACCATTCCCGGAACGGTAAAGAAAATCGGGAAAGATGCATTTTCTTATTGTAGGAAACTTGAAAAGGTGTGTGTCTGTGAGGGTGTTCTTGAGATAGACCAGTGTGTATTTTGGAATTGTGACAATCTGCAGGAGATTAGAATCCCAAAATCTGTTCAGCGTCTGAACACTATGTTAATAGGTATCAGCAAATACGAAATTTTCGACTACTGTCCTAAAGCAGTTGTGTACTGTCCTAAAGGGAGCAAAGCAGAGGAATACTGCAAAGAAAAGCGTGTACGTTTCCAGTACAGCGATGATTGAAAGCATTATATAGATGGTGTATATGGAATTCAAAGGGGAAAGATAATGGGGATTGCACAGGAGGAAAAAGCTGCGCTTTTGGAGCGTGCAGTGATCAACAGTTCTGTTGAGGAATTTTCTAAAATATATGACGGGCTTGGTTATGTGGAAATGTCTGCACCTGCGCTGGGACTTGCCTGTCGTTTCCGGGGACTTGCCCTGGTAAAGGCGATGGTTGAAAAAGGGGCAGTCTTTGACTTCCCGTCAACCGAGGAGATCGAAATAAAATACCACTGCCATATCGGTGAGAAGCATGCGAATTACAGGGAGAATTACCGCACCAATTATTCGCTGTACCTGCTCAGAAGTTTTCGGGGAGGGATAAAGGGCGCATGTTGTCTGAAAGGCATGAAATTTGCAAAGAACGCAAAGAGGGACGATGGAAAGCCACTGCCGTTTCTTGCGGACGAGGAGCGTATCGAAGTGCTCAATTATCTGATCGAAAAGAAGGAGGCGCTGTCCTTTCAGCCCGAGGAGATGCTTTTTTATGCTATATTTGCAAAGGATGCTGTCATTTTTGAGGAGCTGAAAAAGCGTAATGTTACTCTCTCAGAGAAGCGTATCTACGCGCTTACAGAGGGTATCATGGCAGACGGATACTGGTTTGAGTTTTGTGCCATGACTAGAAATCTTGCCGAGAAGGATTATATCAGAGTCATGCAGCAGCTTTATCTGGAGATGCAGGAAAAGCCGTTTCGTTATACGGAAAAGATGTTTGATATTACCAAAAATCGTTTTCACGATATAGATGTATTTGCGTTTTTCCTTGCTCATTTCAATCAGAAAAAAATGAAAAAGTATCAGATCATACGTGATTTGATTGACGCAGATGCCGCGGAGTCACTTCCCGTCATTGAGCAGGAGGGGTGGCTGAAACTGCCGAAAAAGCGCGATGAGATGATAGCGTATGCCACGGAAAACGGCAAAACGGAGTCGCTTGCATGGCTGCTCGAATACAAAAACCGCACGACCGATATTGCCGTGGAGCAGGAAAAGGCTGAAAAAAACATGATGCGCGAGCTGAATGCAGCACCGGATTCGGTTGTTTCATTAAAGAAAATATGGAGCTATAGGAAAGAAGAGGGCGGCACACTCACCATCACGAATTATAAGGGTACGGCTATAGAGGTCATTGTGCCGGAAAGAATCGGGAAAAGTGTTGTCACGGCAATCGGAAAAGCGGCATTTACGGGACAAACTTACATGAAAGCAGAAGATAGGCGCAGATTATCCGTAACAGACCGTTTCAATCCGAGAGTTACCGATGAGCAGATCGAGCTGCATCAGGGAATAACGAAGATCGTGCTGCCAGAGACAATTCAGTATATTGGCGCAGGCGCTTTTGATAAGATGCGGTCATTAAAGGAGATCCATATTCCCAAAGGAGTGAAGGAGATTGGCTGTTCGGCATTTTCCGGATGTAGTTCCTTAAAAAGGATTACAATCCCTGACGGCATAGAGAAAATAAGTGCATGTACTTTTTTCCGCATGGCACTGGAGGAGATTGTGATTCCCAGAAAGGTTCATGAAATAGAAAAGATGGCATTTGTGCAATGTGGTTCTTTGAAAAGGATTATTGTCCCTGAAAATGTGAAAAAAATTGGCGACCATGCATTTTCACAATGCTTGAAACTGGAAGAATTGTGTATCTGTGAGGGCGTGGAGGAAATCGGCGAATATGCATTTGGTGGATGCATTTCCTTGAAAACCCTCATAGTGCCAGGTACTGTGAAAGTAATTAAAAAGGACGGGTTTATGTATTGTAAGATGTTGGAAAGTGTACAGATCTGTGAAGGTGTGAAGGAAATTGAGGAGGGCGCATTTGCCAGATGCCAGAATCTAAAGGAGGTTTTCATACCAAAGTCCGTCCAGCGCATAAGAAGCAAAAATCAAGGTCAGTACCATTATGATGTGTTTGAAGAATGTCCGAATCTGACTGTAATCTGCCCAAAGGGGAGCAGGGCGGAGGCGTATTGTAAGAGAAAGAATATTAAGAATCAGTTTGTATGGGAGGAATGAAGATGGAACTTACGCAGGTGGAAAAGGCCGCGCAGCTGCAGCAGGCGGTCATCAACTGCTCCGTCGAGGAGCTTTTGAAAGTATATGAAGAACTTGGCGATGTGGAAATGTCGGCGCCGGCGCTGGGGTTAGCATGCCGCTTTCGGGGGCTGGATATGGTAGCGGCATTATTTGAAAAGGGAATCACTTTTGATTTTCCTTCGACGGAGGAAATCGAGACAAAGTACCGCTGTTATATCGGTCAGAAGTATGCAAACTACCGCACCAATTACTCGCTGTACCTGTTGAAAATCCTTCGCGGCGGATTAAAAGGCGCCTGCAGTATGAAGGGAATGAAATTTACGAAGAATGCAAAAAGAGACACAGGGAAACCGCTGCCGTTTCTTGCGGATGAGGAGCGGGTGCGCGTGCTGGACTATCTGATTCAAAATAAAGAAAAACTGATGTTTCAGCCCGAGGAGATGCTTTTTTACGCGATTTATGCCAGGGATACCGTCATTTATGAGGAACTGAAAAAACGCGGTTTCAAACTCTCCGAAAGGCGTGTTCAGACGATCACGGAGGGCGGCGCTGCAACGGATGGTTACTGGTATGAGTATGGTGCCATGACAGGAAAACTCCCCGATGAGGATTACCTGGAAGTGATGCAGCAGCTTGCCATGGAGCTTGATGGAAAGCCGTTTTACTATACGGAGAAAATGTTTGATATCACGAAAATGCGTTTTCGGGATATTGGCATATTTGACTATTTCCTGTCCCATTTCAGGCAGGATAAGATGAACAAGTATAAAATGATACGCGGACTGATTGACGAGGACGCCCTGGATGCGCTGCCGGTCATTGAGAAAGCGGGCTGGCTTGACGTGCCAAAGAAGCGCGATGAGATGATCGAGTACGCTTCCCAGAACAAAAAGACGGAGGCGCTTGCATGGCTGCTTGACTTTAAAAACCGCACCGCTGATTTTGCCGCCGAACAGGAAAAAGCCGAGAAGAAGATGATGCGCGAGCTGAACGCTTCGCCGGATTCTGTCGCCGAATTAAAAAAGATATGGAGCTATAAAAAGCAGGAAGATGGTACACTGATGATCACCAACTATAAAGGTAAGGAGATTGAAGTAACGGTTCCACAAAAGATTGGCAAAGGAATCGTCACGACAATTGATGTGAATGTATTTAGAGGCTCCTATGTCAACTTTTATCTGACATGGGATCAAATACATCAACATCGTAAGATCACAAAGATTACAATGCCAGGGACGATTCAGTCTATTGGCAGGAGTGCCTTCGCGGATATGTGGGCATTGGAAGAAATCAACATTCCCGAGAGTGTTAAGGAAATTGGTGAATCTGCATTCAATGGATGTAAGGCTTTGCAAAGCATTCTGATTCCTGGCACGGTGCAGAAAATTGATGAATATACATTTAGTGAGTGTAAATCTTTGAAAAGTATTACAATCCCCGGCACAGTGGAGAAAATCGGAAGGTATGCGTTTGCGAGTTGCAGTCAGCTTGAGGAAGTGTGTATCTGTGAAGGCGTCAGGGAAATTGACAAGTATGCTTTCAAAGGATGTACTTCCTTAAAAAAACTCACGATCCCCGGCACAGTAGAAAAAATAGGAGAGTGGGCATTTGGGAACTGCAGCGGGCTTAAGGAAGTGCATATCTGTGAGGGTGTTCTTGAAATAGGGGAGTGCGCATTTAAAGACTGCAGCAATTTGGAAAAGGTCGAGATGCCAGAATCAGTTCAGCGTTTGCTGACTGTTCAAACAAATATTGACATTACCATTGAGATATTCCACGGCTGCCCGAAAGTGACCATATACTGTCCAGATGGAAGCAAGGCAGAAGCGTACTGCAGGGAAAAGGGATTTCGGTTTGAGAACAGTGTTGACTAAAGGAGACAAATAAACAGATGAGTAGTTTAACAAAGGCCAAAGCAGATGGAATCGCGGCGCTGGAACAGGCTGTGATCAACGACACACCTGCCGAGGTCGCAAAGCTTTACCAGAAGTTGGGAAAAGGTGTATTTACTGCCCACATTCTGGGGATTGCAGGTCGTTTTCGCGGATTGGACATGGTGAAAGTTCTGGTCGAAAACGGCGCGTCCTTTCACCAAGATATGGAGGCAGTCCGCGCTTTATTTCCGCAGATATTTGAAAATGAACTTGCGACATACCTGCCAGACTTTTTTATCTTATTTTTGATAAAAAATATCCATATAACAGGTGATTACATATGGAAAAGGTATATTGAGAAGCTGGCTGACCGGAAAGGCAATCCGCTAAAGCCGGTCTGTGAGGAGGAACTGATCCAAGTTGTGGAATATCTTTGCGACAATGCGGAGAAAGTCTGTTTTCGTCCGGGAGACTTTTTGTATTTTGCAATCCTCACTGATGATAAGAATATGACTGCCGCGTTGAAAGGAAAGGGAGTCACAATCTCTGATGAGAAGCAAAAAATGCTGACAGAGGGCGGCGGGGGCAACGCGTGGTTTGCGTATTGTAGTCTGATAGAGCATCTGAGAGATGAAAACTTTATCCGCGTCATGTCCGCATTGATCTCAGAACTTGGCAGGGAACAGTCAACAATTGATTCTTTGGAGGCGTCTAAAGACAAAAAGCTGCATTATACTGACTGGCTCTGTCATGTAAATCACAACCGATTCTTTTCGCCGGAATATTTGGGATTCTTTCTGGATCATTTTAACCAGTCCAAAATGAATAAGAAAAGACTGATGCAGGAGATGATTTTCTATGAGAATGTTGCCTGCCTTGAGATTGTCGCGCAGTATGGCTGGCTAAAACTTCCACGCAAGCGCGACGAGATGATCGAGTATGCTGCCCAAAACGGCAAAATGGAATCAACGGCATGGCTGCTCGATTATAAGAACCGCACTGCGGATCTTGCTGCGGAGGCTGAAAAAGCGGAAAAGAAGCTGATGCGTGAACTGAATGCTTCTCCCAATTCTGTTGCCGAGTTAAGGAAGATATGGAGCTACAAAAAAAGAGAGGACGGCACACTGATCATCACCAATTACAAAGGCAGGAATGAGAAGGTCATTGTGCCGGAAAAGATTGGTAAAAGTATAGTCTCAGCAATCGAGATCGGCGCATTTGCAGGGAATGCTGTCTGTGTGGGGGATTATCATTCCGCGGGAGGCTTGAAACATATTCAACAGCATCGCAGGATTACGAACATTACGCTGCCCAGAACGATTCGGCAGATCCGCAGTTATGCTTTCAGCCAGATGTGGGCCTTGAAGGAGATTAACATTCCTGAGGGCGTTTCTGAGATCAGTGAATGTGCATTTTGGGATTGTAGATCATTGAAAAACATTACAATACCTGGGACAGTCAGGAAAATCGGAAAGAAAGCATTTTTTGGCTGCATGGAGCTTGAAAAGGTATGCGTCTGTGAAGGAGTTCTTGAAATCGAAGAACATGCGTTTAATGCGTGCGATAAACTGAGAGAGATCAGGATGCCCAAATCTGTTCAGCGGCTGCTGTCTGACCAATCAGAGCGTCTCTCGGCAGAGGTGTTCCCCTACAATCAAAAACTGTTTATATACTGTCCCAAGGGAAGTAAGACAGAAACCTATTGCAGAGAAAAACACTTTCGTATTAAGAACAGTGACAATGAAATTGTTTGAAATATAAGGAGCTGTTATGAAATAACTTTTAATTCTGATTTAGGCAAGTCAAAATGAAAGTTTATTTCATGACAGATCCTAAGTGTGCAGAGAAAGAAAGGAGCATGATGACAATATGAACATCAAGCAGGCAAAGGAAGATATTAAAAACGCGGTGTCAGCTTATCTGACAAAAGACCAGTTTGGGAATTTTGTGATTCCCATCGAAAGGCAGCGTCCCATATTTCTTATGGGTGCACCGGGCATTGGAAAAACAGCGATCATGGAACAGATCGCACAGGAACTGCAGATCGGTCTGGTCAGCTATTCCATGACACACCACACCCGTCAGTCGGCGCTGGGACTCCCGTTTATCGTCAAGAAAAATTACGGCGGTGAGGAGTACAGTGTCAGTGAATACACGATGAGCGAGATCATTGCTTCAGTTTATGATGTAATTGAGGGGACGGGTTTTAAGGAGGGGATTTTGTTCCTTGACGAGATTAATTGTGTCTCGGAAACGCTTGCCCCTGCAATGCTGCAGTTTCTGCAGTACAAGACATTTGGACGTCATCACGTACCCAGTGGGTGGATTGTCGTCACTGCGGGAAATCCCCCGGAGTACAACAATTCTGTGCGCGAGTTTGACATTGTGACATGGGACAGATTGAAGCGGATTGACGTGGAAGCCGATTATGAGGTCTGGAAGGAATACGCCTATGTCAAGGGGACGCACCCCGCGATCACGACTTATCTGGATATTAAAAAGGACGACTTTTATAAAATAGAAACCACTGTGGACGGCAAAAGCTTTGTGACTGCCCGCGGTTGGAGTGACCTCTCTGACATGGTAAAATTATATGAACAAAAGGATATTCCTGTCACGGAGCAGCTCGTAGTACAGTATCTGCAGAACAAAAAAATTGCCAAGAGCTTTGCAGTGTACTACGACTTGTTTAAAAAGTACAGGTCAGATTACCAGGTTGACAAGATTCTCGCCGGAAAGGCTGGAAAGGAGATTGTCAAGCGCGCAAAGGCGGCAAAATTTGACGAGCGTCTGTCATTGCTGGGTCTGCTGACAGATGCCCTGATTGGTACGCTCCGCGATGTATTCGCACAGGAGGGGGCGGTCATGGAATTGGTAAACTGCCTGAAACTGATGCGGGCGGATTTTGTGATCGAAAAGGATTTCCTGGAGGTAGTCAAGCGGCAGATCTCAGCAGAGCGCAAGGAGATTTCTGTCGGAAAGAGAGCGGGGAATCTCTCCGCAGACCGCGAGTACATACTGAATCTCACAATTGCTGCCTTGGATGAGCAGTTAGAACTGATCGCCCAGAAAGCTCCGGCGAGCGGGGACGCAGCATTTAAATTATTGAAAGCCGATTTTGACAAGAGAAAAAAGGCACTCACAAAACTTGTCTCGCAGACGGACAGTAATCTGACGAATGTGTTTGCGTTCTGCGAGGAAGCTTTTGAGATGGGCAGTCAGGAATTGCTCATTTTGGTGACGGAGCTTACTGCAAACAGCTATTCGGCGCATTTTATCGGGAAATATGGTTGTCAGGCATATTTTAAACACAACAAGGACATGCTGTTTTCTGAGCGCAAGAAGGATATATTGGCGGAGATTGACGAGTTGATGAAATAGAGGGCGGATGGAAATGGAGATAAAGAAGTTGTTTCAGGAAGAACGTGTAGTGGATGTGGAGCTTGCATCAGGATATCAGGAGGAGTGTGTTCTGTATGAGGATATCGACAGATTTATCCTTTTGATCGATAGAGGAGAAGAAGATTTTGTGATCCTTCAATCAGCTGATGCGATTTTGCAATTTTATGGTGTGGACGATCAGTTTATCGGGGAGACACGCATTGACCTGCCGAATGGGGATTTCCGTACATATGAATTGATCAATAAGGAAAAGGAGCAGATGACACAGAGGGTTCAGCTGGAGACGCCCTTTGGAGTGTTTACACCGCAGGTGCGCGGGATTGTTTCGCTGGAGGTGATCAGACAGGTTGTGAGAGAATACTATGGAAATGAAGATTTTGATGCGTTTGTGCAAAAGATTCCCTGCATTGATTCAACAGAGGAGACAAAAAGGTATATGGGACTGAAAAAATGAAATGGATACAGGAGACCGAATACTATGCAATATATACATTACTACAATTCTCCGCTTGGCACGATTACCCTTGCAAGTGATGGAGAGAAGTTGTCGGGTTTATGGTTTGATGGTCAGAAATATTATGGCAGTACTCTTTCAGAAGAAAACGAACAGAGAGAACTTCCGATTTTTGAGCAGACTGGTCAATGGCTTGACCTTTATTTCGGAGGACAGGAGCCGGATTTTACACCCCCACTGTCTATGCAGACTACACCATTCCGCAGAGCTGTGTGGGAAATTATGCTAAAAATTCCTTTCGGACACACCATGACTTATGGAGCGATTGCGAAAGAGATCGCAGGACAGAGGGGAATGGAGCGAATGTCAGCACACGCGGTCGGCGGTGCAGTCAGCCACAATCCGATTTCCCTGATTATACCATGTCACAGAGTAGTCGGTACAAACGGAAGCCTCACAGGTTACGCGGGCGGTATCGACAAAAAGGTGCGGCTTTTGACATTGGAAAAAGCAGATATATCGAAGTTCTTTATTCCTACAAAAGGCACGGCATTGTAAGGAGAAATTACTTCTTTAGGAAATCACTAAATTCTTTTAACTCTCTTTTCTTATCTTCCGAAAGACTGTTGAATTCGGTATTGAGAATTGCGCCTTCCAAGGCATATAAATGAACCAAGCAGACTTGGGGATAGGTTTCTTTCAGCTTTAAAAATGCCTGCTTGGAACCGAGTTCGATCAGTTTTTCGGAGGAATCAATTCCGACGGTATTCAGTTTTTTTGCCATTTCGTTTCCGATATTGATCATAGATGTTAGATCTGACATATATTTACTCCTGTATCAAATTCTTTATCTTAAGGATGTATTCGCTTCGAAAAATACATTTCATATGTAAAGGACTGCCACATAAATTAGTGAATGCAGCAGCCCTTTTTCTAAGTTTAATCCCCAGTGTTTTCAGGGGAAACTATAGTTACTTCATATGCCTCCCAAGGCGTCGGCAGTTCCAGTTTTCGAATCATATCTTCCAAAACAGGTTCTGGGATATATCGTTCCCTTTTTTGGTTTCTGGAAAGCAGCTCCTGATAAGGCACTTCCAGATACTGAATATGTACCCGAGCACCGTATCCTGCGAAGAGTTCGACCAGTTTCTGTCTGGTTTCCTGAATGATATTCGTCGCATTCCAAATAAATGATTTCTTTTGTCGCAAAAGGGTTCTCGCCTGTTCCATAGCAGTCTGAACAACTCTGCCAGAATTTTTTGTAGGCGGAACGCCTAACTGTCCGCGGATTCTGTCAAGGGAGATGACGGGCATTCCCATGCCATGTCGATTGATCCAGCTGTCTTTTCCCGCCAGAGGCAGCCCTGACATTAAAATTACATCAAATTCCGTATCATCATATAATGCAGCATCATGCCACAGGTCTTCCTTATGAAAATATTGATATTTTGTGTAGGGGTTCGCAAATGCATATGGTTTCTTCCATATGCCCAATTCCTTTGCATAGTCTGCAAATAATTCCACCTGTTCTTCCAACTGTCCAGGCTCCTTTGCAATTCGTCCCTGTATGTCTGCTTTGGAAAGCAGATATAAAAGCCGCAAAGGAATACTTTCTGCCGCTTTCAATAAGTCAAACTCGGTTCGTTCTTTCGTCCAGAACCATACAGGCAGTCCATGATATCGAATCAGTTTCGCCGTCATTTCTCTTTGATGGAAGGTCAGACCAAACAGTTCCGCGTTCCTGTAGACCATTCGGCGGAATACCTTTTCCCCTATTATGGTATGCTTTGGCGATATCCATTTTCCGTCTTCCTGTTTCGTGCAGGATATTTTCCCAATATCATGGAAAGCAGCTGCCAGGAATAAAAGTTCCTGTTCTCCTTTTTCTAATCCCTTCCATTTAGGAAGTACCAGCAGCTTTTCACATACCATTTCGGTGTGGTTGTATACATCTCCTTCTCCGTGATACTCTGGATCTTGGGGAATATTTTTCAACAAGTATAACTCAGGATAACGGACAGAGAGCTGATGGAAAGAAAAACCATTGCTGCGGATTTCTTTAAGAATTTCCTGCTTCATTGGATTCCCCGCCTTCCTGCATAGCAAATAAGTCAACTCCGTCTGCCAGACAATTGGCGATGATCGGACGGCTTACCCAATGACTTTCTGAATCAAGAATCGTGTTGAGGAAAGAACCCCGCACAAACTTCAGGCGGTCGGTTACATAATCTCCGTCCTCTACCTTGATATAAATACCTTCCATGATTCCTGTCAGATCGGTCTGGCAAATGGCTTGTTCGGAATTAACTCCGCTTTTCTGGCATTGTGCAAGAAAGCTGTTATTTGCCTCCCCGGAAATAAAAAGGCTTGCGCCAATCCATTTTTCAATGTCTCCCAATGTCTCGAAGTATCCTTTTGTCAATACACGGACAGAGCAGATAAAAGGGGCATTTCCAAGGAACTCCCTGCGTTTACGGGTGGAATAAAAGCGCTGTTCCTTTTTGTCAAAAATATCAAACTCCATGAAATAGTGAGGCAGCCTGTCATAAAATACAGTATGCTTTGCGTACAGCCATTCACCGTACATGACATATCTGTCTCCCAGCAGTCGGCGCAGTCTGTCCTCAAAGCAGCCCGTCCAGAGTTTAAATAAATCAAACTGGCGTTCACCATATCCGCCGTTTAAGAAGTGACCGCGGCTTTGTAGATACATCTTTCCATCGCTGCCAAAACTGATGCCGCAGTTGGCGCCGTCTACTTTTTCTTCAAGGACTAAGTATTTATCCTTGATCTCATCTAATCTTACACATTTTAGGTCTTCGTCACCCAATTGTGCCTTAGAACCTTCAAGATGCCTGGTTCTCGGGTATTTAAAAATCTGTTCCATATAATCCTCCTATATTCTGAATTTACAAATACAAAAAGAACAGTCACGATTTGTCGATAATTTTTCGTGCCTGCGGTTTTGTCTGTATTGAACTGTCAGAATATAGTATTACATGGGGAGCCTCCGATCGAAAAACAAAAACTTTAGTTAATCCTCACTATAACACTGGATAGAATCGTTGTCAAGAATACGAAACAAATACATTTCCAGACGGATCAATAATATAAATCTGGTTGTCACCGGCAATGGAGTAGTGAAGCGGAGTGTCACAGGGCAGTTCGCGCTCCAAGAACCAGTTATCACCGCCGTCTTTGGTGGTAAACAACTGATAGACTGCTTGTTCCTTCATTATTTTCAAGAGAAGGATGCCCTTTTGTTTCTCATTGTCATAAAAAATGGGCGCATATCCGTCAACATATTTTATATCCTCTGTTCTGGGAACAATCTCAACACACTCCCATGTCCTTGTACAATCTGATGACTCATATAAATAACTGTCAATGCCATGATAAGTGACTGCAATATAGATTTGTTCTTCACTCACAGCAGTAATCCCTTGAGGATACCCCACGATTTTATCAGTCAAATCAGAGATAAAGTAAAAGGTATCTCCAGCATTATCTGTAAAAAACAGGAGTTTGGTCATCAGACCGGCAGCAGGAGTGGAGCAGCACAGAAGGTATCCATTCCGTGCGTCAAAAAAACTCAGGAAGATACTTCCAGAGTCACAGATATCCGCATAGTCCTCGAAATCAATAAATGTCTGCTGCCAGCTGGCGCCGCAGTCGCCTGTGCGCTCTACAATCAATTGATTGTCGTCAAATGAATAGCAGGCCGTATAGGCCGTCTGTTGATCGATAAAAGCGGCACTGGCAAATCGGCCGGAGGCAGTGTCTGTATTTTCTAAACTTCTGACTGGTTCAAAATGCTCGATTCCATTTTCTGTGAAGAGAACTTCGTTTTCCAAAGACAATCCCCAGCCAGTTTTTTCATTGTACATTGTAATCTGTCTCAATGGATAGGGACAGGAAACGGATTGATAGTTATTGCGGCCGCTAGATACGAGGGGCAGGCAGCAGACAAGGATCAGTAGAATGCATAGCATTTTTAAAACTTTTTTCATTGTCATCAATCTCCTTCTTTCAGAGCATGTTTGAAACACTGTTCACCATCGATAGGTCATAATATTTCTTCTATGGTGGATGGAAATTAATATGGTGTCCTTGTTACAAGTTATTTCTAACAGTTCTATTTTTAAAGTTTCATCTAATATTATAAATGCAGTATGCATCATATTTGTATCGAAATTGTATCAAAACTGCATCAAACATATTTTTGAAAGACAATGTGTACTTTTCCGTTTATTTGTGTTACTATTATGCATTGAAAAACGAAAAGAATTTCTAATAAGAGAATGCAAGCTTTATTTTACAAGTTTGCAAAGAGTTTGAAGAAGAAAAACATAAGGATGGATAATAGTCATGAATTGCAATTATAATAAGACAATGTACGCTTGTTTTGTGGGGTATATCGTGCAGGCGATCGTAAATAATTTTGTGCCGCTGCTTTTTCTGACATTTCATAACAGCTACGAAATTGCGCTGACGCAGATCACATTTCTGGTCACGATCAATTTTGGGGTTCAGCTCTTGGTGGACGCGGCGTCGGTTGGGTTTGTGGATAAGATTGGATATAGGGCGGCTATGCTTCTGGCACACGCAGTTGCGGCGGCAGGGCTGATTGCCTTGACCATATTGCCGGAGCTTTTATCGAATGCATATGCCGGTCTGCTGATTGCCACTGTCTTGTATGCCGTTGGCGGCGGTCTGCTTGAGGTTGTGGTCAGTCCGGTGATGGAGGCATGTCCCACGGAAAACAAAGAGACAGCAATGAGCCTGCTGCACTCCTTTTACTGTTGGGGACATGTCGGGGTTGTATTGATTTCGACGCTGTTTTTCCATATTGCCGGAATCTCAAACTGGAGAGTCATGGCTGTTGTATGGGCGCTGGTTCCGATTGCCAATATGATTGCTTTTATGAAAGTTCCAGTCCCAGAGTTGTTGGCAGAGGACGAGAAGGGAATGTCTCTGGGACAGCTGTTTACCTCAAAAGTGTTCTGGTTGTTTGTACTGCTTATGGCATGTGCAGGTTCCTGTGAACAGGCAGTGAGTCAGTGGGCATCCACCTTTGCGGAGCAGGGACTGCAGGTGTCCAAGACAATCGGGGATTTGGCAGGACCGATGTTTTTTGCGATTGCGATGGGAAGTGCAAGGGCGGTTTATGGAAAGTTCGGAGAGAAGCTTCCACTGGAAAAATGCATGGTGGGAAGCGGCATTTTGTGTCTCTTTTCCTATCTGTTGATCGCACTGGCGCCGGTACCGGCATTATCGCTTGTTGGCTGTGGTATCTGCGGCTTTTCTGTCGGAATCCTCTGGCCGGGAACCTTTTCCTTAGCGTCAAAGTCCATGCCTACTGGTGGAACAGCGCTCTTTGCGATGCTTGCGCTCGGCGGAGACGTTGGCTGTTCGGGCGGACCGACTTTCGTGGGGATTTTTTCGGGATTGCTGGATGACAATTTGGCACGAGGTATACTATGTGCAGTGGTTTTTCCGGTTCTGCTGTTGGTGGGGCTGGCGATTCATCATAAGATAGCGAAGAATGTAAATGGAACGTGTGGTTACAACATTGAGTTAAAATAGATAATGATATTTGCGTCGCTGCATTATTATAAGATCCCGCACTCTCTGTTTGATATCATCGGGATAATAGATTTCATTTGACAATAAAGCATTAGATGACTGCCGTTCGTTTGTTCTAATATTCTGCTCAAACAATTTTACCATACGAATACCATTAATACCCTTTCTCAATGCGGATCCAGTAATCGTCCTCTGCCATTCTTCCTTCTGTTTTTTCTATGATCAGGAACGGATCATAAAATGGAAGGTCGAGGTCTGCCAGAATTAGTTTCATTTTATCCCGTTCCCTCGGAAAACATCTTGATTCCAGAAATGCTTCATATTCCTCAAATGTCGGACGATCATTTTTTCCAAATGCTCTGGAGATATAGTCGTTGGTGTAATTGTGGACTCTGACTTTCCGGAGCCGCTCGTCTACGTCAATGATGGTGCAGATCTCATTTTCACGCATATACCAAAGCCTCAGTGGGTAGGGATTTCCGGGAATGATCATATTTTCGACGATTTGAGGATATTCGTTGAATACTCTGGCTAAAGTAACAATAGGGCCAGTTATTGCTTTTGTGCTGGATTCCCACCGCTCAATCGTTTTGACGGATACATTCGCTAATCTGGCAAGCTCTGCCTGTGTCAGTCCGAGCCTATTTCTGATGGATTTGATATTTTTTCCATAGATTTCATTGGAAACCGCATATGCTGTCATAGTCTATCACCTCACTGTTATTATACCCTCAAAATAAGGGTAAGGCAACAACGATTTTTTTAGTAAAAATCAAATATTCTTGTCATATAATGAAGAATAATAACGATACAAAATGTGCATATTTAGAAATTCATATTGTTTAAACTAAAAATGTATGCTACGATAATATCGCGGAGGGGTATGTCATGAAGGATCGCGGTCAGATAATACCAGTGAAGTCTTTGTTCCCAGATCAAAATTTGTCGAGCTGGCTGGGGAAATGCAAATATGACAGATTTGCTGGTGACTAAAAGGAAGTCTTATACTTATGCAGAGAACGATAATTGGTGTGTAGTTTGTACCTAAGGAACTGTCCAAAAATAACTTTTAATATTGCTTGTCTTTATCTCCAATAGCACCACTCAAAAATCAGTTACATAGCCCAGCTAGGCGCCTGATTTTTGAGAGGCACTCTTGAAGATAAATCCGGCGTACTATTTAAAAGTTATTTCTTGACAGTTCCTAAGAAAAATTTCAGGAGGTTTTGCAGTGATGTATCAAAATTATATTTTTGATTTGTATGGTACATTAATTGATATTCATACAGACGAGTATAGCAAAAATTTTTATAAAAAATATGCCAAGTGGCTGAGAAAGCAGGGGTATTTTTTTGAGTGGAAGTTATTTTACAGATTATATACTTCTCTGGAAAAACAGTATCGGGATAATGCCATGCAGGAGGGCAGACAGATCAAGCCTGAGATATGTGTTGATGATGTGTTTCGGGACGTTTTTGAGATAAAGGGTTATAAGGTTTCAGATGAGGAGATCCTGCATCTTTGCGAGAATTTCAGAAGAATTTCGCTGATCTATATGTGCCTTTTCCCTGACACCATCACATGTCTTGACGGATTGAAAAAAGCCGGAAAAAAGATTTATCTTCTGTCAAATGCACAGAGAAGCTTTACATGGACGGAACTGGAACAAACAGGGCTTGTGCCATATTTTGACGGTATACTAATCTCTTCAGACGAAGGCTGCATGAAGCCGGATCCCGAATTTTACAATATCTGTTGTGAAAGGTATGGGTTGGATAAATCGCAGTCGGTTATGATAGGAAATGAACTCAAATCAGATATGGCGGGCGCAAAAGCTGCAGGAATAGACGGTTTTTATATCAATCGTGCACCTGTATTTCATAAGGATGCGGCGCCAGTGTATCGATATGTGTCAGAAAATGGTTCGCTTATGGAGGTGCTGACACAGACTGGAATTGATTAGGCGCATTTTAAGATAATCAGTCTGCCCGGACATACAAAGGGTTCCATAAGAAATCATGAATGTTCCTCCACATACTGCAAAAATTCCGGAGTTTTTGACCAGTATTTGATGCCCCAGTTTTCAAAGTTCCATTCGTCCATATATGCGTTGCACTCAAAATCGATATAGTACATTTCTTCATTCTGTACTACAAAATTTGTCGGAAAATAGTCAATATTGGTATGGGCAGCATATAGTAAGCGGCACATATCATGCAGTTGGTCAATATAGGCGGATTTCATCTTATCCTGCAAAACCAACTCGTAAATGGTATCGCCGTCAATAAACTCTTTTAAAATGCGCTCATTTTGGAGATCGACATCAATCATGGCAGGAATTTTTATCCCGATTTCTTTGAGGCGGTTATAATCGTTTATCTCTGCCTCAATCTTATTTCCAAATTGATAATAATCACAGGGTTCATGGTGGATTTGCTTTAGGACATATTTTTGCGTTCCGTCACTTGCCAGATAAGAATATCCACCTTTGCCCTTTCCTAATAATCGAAGTATTTCGTACTCTTTTTTATTTACAACCATTTTCGTGTCCATAATATTATCCTCATATTGATCCATCACGTGCCTTAGGAACTGTTCAGAAATTACTTGTGACAAGGACGCCGTATAAATGTCCAGCT
>CAMWLV010000012.1 GCA_947175175.1 uncultured Lachnospiraceae bacterium | reverse complement strand
TTCCTCCGCCTAGCCTGTGTGAATTTATTCTGCGTCAAAATTGAAAGTTATTTCAGGACAGCTCCTTAGGAACTGTTCAAAAATAACCTATGCATCCTGACTTGTCTATTTCTGAACAGTTCCTTATCTTCCAATCTGTAATTAGAGTATACCGTTTTGCTGGGTTATTGTCTATCCTTTCATAATAAATCTGTCGATAATCTCAACGATTCCATCATGATCATTGTCATGTTTTGTAATATAATCCGCATATTCCTTCACGATCGAACTGCCATTTACCATGCAGACTCCTACTGCAGCAGCCTCGATCATCGTGATATCATTTTCCTCATCTCCCGCCGCAACGGAATTCCTGATATGGACATGTATCGCGCTGCACAGATTCTGAAGTGCATTTCCTTTTCCTGCCTTTTTATTGTAAAATTCAAGATAACGGGAATTTGAAAAAGCACAGGTAATATCCTTGGCAAAATCTGATGCCTCTACCTCCCTGCGCAAATCCTCCAGTCGGGACCTGTCATCGATATCGATCGCAAGCAGCTTAAACGGAGCATGGGTAAGTTCTTTCGCCAGGTCTGTCCCGACTTTATACGGCGATTTGATTGCTTTCTTGTAAAAGGCAATCTCCCTGTCGTCCGCACAGCTTATAATATGTGTATCTGTGTACGTCTGAATGTGGATCCCTTTTTTCATAGCCATGTCAAAAATTGCCTGTGCGGTCGATATCGGTACATCATACTGTTCTATGACAGAATTGTCCGTGCAGTCATAAATAACCGCACCATTATATGCAGCCATATAAATTTTCCCTATAGAATCACTTCTCTGTACATCGAGTGCCGCTAACACATCAAGAATACTGTTCACTGACCTGCCGCTTGCCAGCACGAAATGATTTCCCCCTGCCAGCATTTCTATGATTTTATTTCTTGTCTTTTCTGATATTTCTTTCTCCGAATTCAGCAGTGTGTCATCAAGGTCTGTAAACAGGATTTTTGTGTTCAAAGCCTTTTTCAAATCTGCGAGAAGCGTGTCTGGCACGTAAAGCTTTCCATACCCTACAGCAAGGTCAAGCCCTGGTTTATTCGCACCGTGAAAATCCGAACCGCCGCTTGGCAGCAGATTGAATTTCTCTGCCAGCGCACGCATCTGTTTTTCCTCTGACGGCGAATATGTGCTGTAAAAACACTCTATTCCCATAAGACCTGCATCTTTTAACCGCCCCACCAGCACATCAAGCTGCTCACGCCCAAGCTTATACAGTGTGGGGTGTGCCAGAATCGGTATCCCTCCGGCTTTCAGCGTCACCTCGATCACTTCCTCCGGCGTCACCTTCTCGCGATGCACAAAATACGGCGTGTTGTCGCCAAGATATCTTTCAAAAGCCTCACTCCTGCTTTTCACATAACCTTTGTCCAGCAAAAATGCGGCGTAGTGAGCCCTCGTGATCACCGCATCCGGAAATGCGTCCACAAGCGCCTCATAAGTAATATCAATGCCAGCCCCGCGCAGATTTGCACACAACTTATAATTTCTATCCGTCCTCGACTGCCTGAAACGCGTTAGATATTCCAGAAAGACAGGTGCCTTATGATCAATAAACAATCCTACGATATGCACATCGCGGTTATTGTATTCTGTCGAATACTCGATCCCCGGAATCACCTCAATCGGTTTTCCCTTCGCATATTCCATCAGTTCATCCAGACCATCTACCGTGTCATGGTCTGTGAGCGCCACTGCACTCAAGCCTTTTTCTATGGCATAGTCCACTAGCTCACTAGGCGTGAGTGTGCCGTCAGAACAGCGCGAATGCGCATGTAAGTCAACAAATCCCATTTCCAATTTCTCCTTGTACTCCCTATCTATAACAATCTGTGAGAACGGTTCATAGTCCCTAATGAAAAAAGACAGTATAACTGCCTCTTTTTCATAAAACCGTTGTAAGCAACTGCCCCTAAGCATTTATTCCTCGCCGCTCTCATCCTCTGCCTCCGCAGTGTATACGGAAGTCCTCTTTCTTGCCATCTCATCACTTGCAAGATACTCATCATAAGTCGTAATCTTGTCGATCAGTGTGCCATCCGGCAGGATCTCCATGATACGATTCGCAGTCGTTTCCACAAACTGGTGGTCGTGACAGGCAAACATTGCCATACCAGGAAACTTGATCAATCCGTTGTTGAGCGCTGTAATGGACTCCATATCAAGATGGTTTGTCGGCTCGTCAAGAATCAGACAGTTTGCCCCGCTTATCATCATCTTACTCAGCAGGCAGCGCACCTTCTCACCGCCAGAAAGCACCTTTACCTTCTTCACGCCGTCCTCGCCCGCAAAGAGCATACGCCCTAAGAAACCGCGCACATACGTGATATCGTCCACCGGCGAATAACCCATCAGCCAGTCCGCGATCGTGTAATCATTGTTAAACTCATTCGTCGGATCTTTTGGAAAATAAGCCTGCGAGGTTGTGACTCCCCACTTGTAAGTACCCTCGTCCGGCTCCATCTCTCCCATTAATATCTGAAACAGCGTCGTCTTGGCAAGCTCGTTTGCCCCCACAAACGCAACCTTATCCTCACGCCCTAAAATAAACGAAATATTGTCTAACACCTTCTCACCATTGATTGTCTTGGAAAGATTCTCAACCGTGAGCACTTCGTTTCCGATCTCACGGTCCGGGCGAAAATCAATGTACGGATACTTGCGGCTCGACGGCTTGATATCATCAAGCTCAATCTTCTCCAAAGCACGCTTTCTCGAAGTCGCCTGCTTTGACTTGGAAGCATTTGCGGAGAAACGTGAGATGAACTCCTGCAATTCCTTGATTTTTTCCTCTTTCTTCTTGTTTGCTTCTTTCATCTGCTTGACAAGCAGCTGGCTTGACTCGTACCAAAAATCATAGTTTCCGGCATAGAGCTGAATCTTGCCATAATCAATATCCGCAATCTGCGTACATACTTTATTCAGGAAATAGCGGTCATGCGACACGACGATGACTGTATTGTCAAAGTTGATCAAAAACTCCTCAAGCCACGCGATCGCATCCAGATCCAAATGGTTCGTCGGCTCGTCGAGAAGCAGGATATCCGGATTACCAAAAAGCGCCTTGGCAAGCAGCACTTTCACCTTCTCACTACCATTTAAGTCCTTCATCAGGGAATCGTGGATCTCTGTGTCGATTCCCAGACCATTTAACAGCTGTGCCGCATTGGATTCCGCTTCCCAGCCGTCCATCTCGGCGAATTCACCCTCAAGCTCGCTGGCGCGAATCCCATCTTCGTCTGTGAAGTCCTCCTTGGCATAGATGGCATCCTTTTCCTTCATAATCTCATAGAGACGGGCATTTCCCATAATGACAACGTCCATTACAGGATACTCATCATACTTGAAATGATCCTGCTCTAACACAGAAAGTCTCTGTCCCGGCGTGATTGTAATATCCCCTTTTGTCGTCTCCAGTTTTCCTGACAGGATTTTTAAAAAGGTGGATTTGCCTGCCCCGTTTGCACCGATCAGTCCATAGCAGTTTCCTTCTGTAAACTTGATGTTTACATCCTCGAATAATGCCTTCTTCCCAACTCTATAGGTTACATTGTTTGCACTTATCATGATAAATTCCTCTTTAATTTCTTATGATTACTTATTTGTTACGCACTCTTTTTATTATACATAAAAAGGGCGATATTTCAAGGAGAATTATTTTTTTCATTAAAAGAACGTATATGAAATAATCCGCATCACTGTAAGTGTATCAACAATAATAACCGTTTTCTCTAAACTGAGAATACCACTTATTGATAATTATATTACTGTTTGCTTCAATATATCTTATCATATTATTCAATGTCTTTTGCGGAATACGGGAATTATTATTACAGACTAAAGCCTTTCCCGAACTTGTTATCCAGATTTTAGTTGCATTTGCCGTCGCTTTTCCCTCCGCAATGTGTACATGTACTGGTTCAAGCGGAGCATTTTCATTTGACCAAAAATAAATGATATATGAGCCAATCCTAAAAATTTGAGGCATTTAAAATTCCTCCTTCTTTGGAAAACTCTATCATCAAATGAGCATTATTACGAACAAACTCTTTAAAGTAATCCATCTCTGCGTCAGAATATCCATTCACATCTTCCCAAGAATATTCTGGCAAATAGCACGTAGCATTATGAAATCCATCCTTTAAATCGGGAGTTTCTATATATACTTTTACCCTTCCATCCGGCAGCATCTCCGAATGTGTAATCTCTGTATCGTCATTGAGCGTTACATATGGGTACATCATAAAAAACAACCTCCGTTTATTTATAGACAATATCTTATATTATTTCTTAAACAGCTTTCCGAAAAGTCCTTTCTTGTCCGAATCCGCTTCTATCCCCTTTTCCATACTGTCTTTAGATACTGCTTCTCCCTTGAACTTCTCCGCATTTGCCGGATTCTCCTTCAATGACAGCAGCGCATCATACGCCTGCAGCATATTGAATCCATGTGCCTTAGCAATCTCTTGTGCTGTAAAACCTTCGATCGTAAGCATTCCGACTGATGGATATGCTCCGTCTCTGACAGCAGAGACGAACTCAACAAAAATGCTGTTCTCAGTCCGCAGCCTTCTGTAATAATATCCTGCCTCGGTATAGGAAAGACCACAACCCTGTGTCAAATAGATCATCAATTCCTCGCGGAGTGGTTCTGCATTTTTCCACTGCTTTGCCACTTCGCTCATCAGTTTGGTATCCATCATGCATAATGTGCTGGGACCATCTGTCAGCACTGCCACCTTACTGGCCTCGCACAATTTTTCCATAAACTGCGGATTATCAATTCCAGCAGGCACAAGTCTTCCTTCACCTTTTCTGCTTGTCTCATAGCGGTTCGTTATAATCAGATAAGCAATGTTATTCTTAAGGGCAAACTCACCGTTCTCTTCTCTTAAAGTATAGATATATGGTTTCTCACACAAGGCCTCTGTCAAAAAGAATGTAATTCTGTTCATCAGGCGGACATACTTTTCTGTATTCTCCTCATCTGATGCCTTTCTTGCCGTGTCAAAGCGCACTGCTGCCTCCTGCATCATAACCATCATCTCGATGACAGTGCATCCCGCCATATATGCAAATCCCTGATCCTGATCCATATGTGAGAGCAGCTCCGCTTTCCGCTCCTCGCTCACAAGGTACTCGTTGTCCTGGTCGCAGAATGGAACAATTGGCATACGGTATTTCTTCCCGCCATCTTCCTCGCGCATGACCTGTGACAACTCAGCCTCAGACAAAAGTACTTCCACATCGCGGTGATACCCTGCCACATCCCGGATATATTCCATCTTGCAGCCTATGGCGTGTACGGTGTCAAAGTCAAGGTTTACCCCAGTAACACCAAGCTTTGCGGCAAGCGCAAGCATTGTCTCCAGGCAAAACAGTTTGTCCTTCTGGTCAAGCACACCGATTGGAAACGTGCTGTCAAATACAGGCATTATCATAGGATTCTGCAGTACATAGCTGACAGCGTCATCATATTTTTCAAATAAGTACATTACGATATTTTTACCGTCTGCCTTCATCAGGAAAGGATTTCCACAAGATATTCGATAGTCACTGTGCAGCGGTGCCAGCAGGATATAGATCTTATCCATCTGCATATATTCATGGATTCTTGCCCGCACCATCTCCTCATTGTAGTGCGGTATATTCAAATGCCCTGTCAGATCAAGCGTGGCAGGGTCATACTCCAGGTAGTAATTTCTGTGCGGCTCTATAATAATCTGCAGTTTTCCCCTAAACAGCTGTGACAGCATGGCAAGCTTATATTTGTTAACTGGCTTTTTGTCTGGATTGAAGTGCATGGCGCTGTCCATCGTCAGAAATACTTTCAGCGACTCATAATCATACTCGTCCGCCGTGACTTTCCCGCCGTCTTTCTTCCGCTTCATCGTCATAAGCTCAAACGCAGGTTTCTCGCCCTCTTTGGGCTTTACTCGGAAATCAGGAAGCTGCCCTATGATATAGACATTCTTAGTCCACAGACGCGCGGCTGCATCTTCCCTGCTGCATCTGTCAATCGCTGCAGTATAGAGAAAATGATAGCTGTCCGCCGCATCTCTTAATCCGAGAAGCTCCTTTGCCGCAATATATTTCTCATCACCAAGCAGATTTTTCGGCGCGTTTTCATTCGTTCTGATATGAAGCACCAGTCCGGGAATGTCCTCGTCAAAAACCTGATTGATCACCTCGCCCAGCTTGTCTTCGTGATACGCATACCGGTGTCCGCTGTACCTGGTGGCCTTTGCGACATATGCATCATAGTACTCTTTCTCAAAAAACACATGGATCGCGTCGTCAAAGACTTCCTCCTCGTCGCGCTGCATGACCATGATATCCTTGTCAAAACCCTCAAATAATCTCAACTGCCATACTGAAATGTTTGTTTTCCTTTTCACCTTGTCTACCCATTCCTATCCTAACTTTCTACGATCAGGTATCTTCCATCCCCGATATCAAATACTTCCGGTGCATCTGCTATCTCTTCTTTTTCCTGTCCTTCCAGATCGATTCCTTCCTCGTCAAAGTAGTCCCATACCTCGTCAAGTGAATCAACCACTACCGCCATGCATTCCTCAAGAAATGCCTCTGCCTCGTCAATATTCTCTGCTACCTTTTCCGGTACTAACTGAAGCTGGTTTTCCAAAAAACAGTTCAGTACCGCCTCATCATACTCGTGCATAATTCATAATCTCCTTTTATTTAATAATAAATTTAATTATCCAATAACACTGTAACAGCTTGTGTACTATTTTGTAAACCCTTTTTCTGCAATCAGATCAATTGTCTTTCAAAAAATACCTGCATCAGCCTCGCGACGGGCAATCCTACCACGTTATTGTAGTCCCCGCTGATGCCCCTGATATAGATTGCACACTTTCCCTGGATTGCATAGGCACCCGCTTTGTCCATCGGCTCTCCAGTCGCCACATATGCCGCAATCTGCTCTGCTGTCATCGGATACATATGGACATCTGTCTTTTCGTGAAAGGTTATAATCTCACGCCCCCGCTTTTCCTTCCCTTTTTCCAATATAATAAGCGTCACGCCCGTGTATACCTGATGGGTATCACCCTGCAGCTTTGCAAGCATTGCCTCCGCATCCGCTGCACTTTTCGGTTTTCCCATGATTTCATTTCCAGATGCCACAATTGTGTCCGCACCAATTATGACAACTGTGTCATATTCGTATTTCTTAAGATACCGCTGTGCCACCTCGTCTGCTTTTTTGTACGAAAGCTCCTCCACAATATCCGCGGGCGCCTCCTTCGTGCTGATTTCCTCTCCTTGCGCCTGGGAGATCTCAAAGCTTATCCCCGCCTGTTCCAAGAGCTCCCGCCGCCTTGGGGAACCCGATGCAAGTATATATTTTATCATTGTATTTTATGCTCCTGTCAGTTTTGTATCGCCTGATTGTATTCCGGCTTAAAGGTGCGCGCCTGCTGCTCTGCCTTTTCCTTTTTCGCCGCCAGTGACACATATTCTTTGCAGAATAATTCCTGGGCGTTGACCCCGTTCTTTTCCTTGCTGTCCGCTTTGCGATAACTTCCGTCAGCCTGAAGGAACTGGGCTTTCTGCGTGTCACTCAGCTGCACTTCCAGGACATGCCACACCTTTTCCTTTAACTCAGCATTGAGGACCGGGAAGAGGATTTCCACTCTCCGCTCAAGATTTCTCGGCATCCAGTCCGCGCTTGCCATATACAACTCTGGATCTCCTGCGTTCTCAAAATAAAATATCCGCGCGTGTTCCAGGAAATTGCCCACGATGGAACGCACCTCAATGTTGTTGTTCGTGCCTTCCACTCCTGTCCGCAGACAGCAGATTCCCCTGACGATCAGTTGAATCTTCACACCCTTTGCCGCCGCCTCATACAATGCCTTAATGACATCTGGATCGCATAGGGAGTTCATCTTCGCCACGATTCTTGCAGGACGCTTTTCGATCGCATTTTCTTTTTCCCTGTTGATCAGGTACAGAAATCTGTCCTTCAGCCACAATGGTGCCAGCGCCAGATGATTCCATCCCAACGGCTCCGAGTAACCGGACAGCATATTAAAGACTGCCGTCGCATCCTCGCCGATCGCTTCATTGCAGGTGAGAATACCAAGATCCGTATAGAGCTTTGCAGTGGCATCATTGTAGTTTCCTGTACCGAGATGCACATAGCGCCTGATGCCCTCCTCCTCACGTCTGACCACCAGCGTAATCTTACAGTGTGTCTTCAACCCCACCAGTCCATAGATCACATGACACCCCGCCTGCTCAAGCTTTTTTGCCCATACGATATTGTTTTCCTCGTCAAAACGCGCCTTCAATTCAACCAGAACGGATACCTGTTTGCCATTCTCCGCCGCCTGCGCAAGCGCCGCGATAATCGGCGAGTTGCCGCTCACGCGGTACAAAGTCTGCTTGATGGCAAGTACCTGCGGATCCTTCGCCGCCTGCTTGATGAAATCGACAACAGGCGCAAAAGTCTGATATGGGTGATGCAGCAGAATATCCTGTTCCCTGATCTGTCCAAATATATCATCGGCCGCCTCAATCTCAGGCACCGGCTGTGAGGTATAGGAACTATATTTGAGATGATCAAACCCTTCCAGTCCATACATCTTCATCAAAAACGTGAGGTCGAGCGGTCCGGGAATATTGTAAATATCCCTCTCGTCTATCATCAGCTCTTTCTTGATAATGTCGAGAAGACGTTTCTCAATCCCTTCCTCAACTTCCAGCCGGATTGCCTGCCCCCACTTTCTCTTCTTGAGCTGTTTCTCAATCTCCTTTAACAAGTCCTCCGTCTCCTCCTCCTCAAGCGAGAAATCCGCATTTCTCATGATCCGGAACGGGAAAGAGCACTCTATATTATAATTCAGGAACAGCTTATCCATATTCCGCTCAATAATCTGCTCCAGCAGAATCACGCGCTTTGTCCCGTCTGCCGCCTCCGGAAGCTGTATGATGCGTGGAAGTACACTTGGAACCTGAACCGTGGCAAATTCCATTTCCTTTCCCTGGACAGATTTCTTGTTAAATAAATGTCTCCTGCTCTTTACTGTTTTTCTCGATACCAAAGCTCCCAGATTCAGGGACTTATTCCTGATGAGCGGAAACGGTCTCGAAGAATCCACCGCCATCGGTGTGAGCACCGGATATACATTATCCTGAAAATACCGGTCTACAAAAGCACAGTCCTTTTTTGTGAGATCCTCATGGCTCTCCACCACCATCAGCCCGTTCTGCGCAAGGAGCGGAAGCAGCGATCTGTTATAGACAGAATACTGCATGTCGACAAGCTCATGTGTTGCCCGGTTAACTCCCTCCAGCTGTTCAGCCGGTGTCATCCCGGCGATGTCTTTCTTAGTGTAGCCCGCATTTACCATGTCCTCTAGCGATGCCACACGCACCATGAAAAATTCGTCCAGATTTGACGCGGTAATGCTCAAAAACTTGAGCCGCTCAAACAAAGGAATATCCTTGTCCTTTGCCTCGCCCAGCACGCGGTTGTTAAAGGCGAGCCAGCTCAATTCCCTGTTATAATAATATTCAGATCTGCTGTAATCAATCTTGTTGTCTGACTTACTGTTCTTATCGCCCATCTCTATTCCCCCATTACTTTATGATATGCTGCAGTTGTTCCTTATTTTCACAGCTGCTATATATTACTCTTTTTCTGTCTCAGGACT
This sequence comes from uncultured Lachnospiraceae bacterium, assembly GCA_947175175.1. GTDB lineage: Bacteria > Bacillota > Clostridia > Lachnospirales > Lachnospiraceae > COE1. The sequence continues at coordinate 31,608 of CAMWLV010000012.1, read as the reverse complement.
GGTTTGATATTGTACACCTCCGCAAAAAAGGTGGCATACCTGTCAAATAATCCAAATTCCAGCGTCATGTCTGCGTTTGTCTCCACTGTGAGCACCAACTCATCGTTTTTGTTCACAACCTTCAGTTTTCTGCATTTACCCCTGTTGCTTAGATCCAGTCCATCTGAAAGCCTGATGATGGCTGTCAGCTTTGCGATTTTCAGATACGCCTCCCTGTCGAGTGACGGATTGTTGTCCATGATATGATAATAATCAAATTTTTCTGTAGCGTATTTCACGATGCTTGCCACAACCTCGCGTTCCACATGGGACAGCCCTATGATTTCCGTTGCAGTGATAATATGATAAGAATTCTCGCCGACGCTTGCAAGGCTGATGAACCTGCCACAGTCACCCAATATTGCCGCAAGCTGCAGCAGCAGTCTGTCACGCCTGGTCAGACCGTGGATTTCTTTCATGCTGTCAAAAATCGTAAGCGCCGTCATCTCACGCTCGCGGGTGCGGTACTCGCCACTGTGATAACGCCTGTTGATATCCCTTGCGCAGTCGAGAATATCCTGCTCAAAATCATGCGGCATGCCCTCGGCATCTGATGGCAGCAGATGATTCTGCTCTGCATACTCATATGCAATGCCGTCACACAAAGATACCCCCGGCGCCCACAGCATCTCCGCTCCCAGAAGCCTGATCATATATTTGATCATCAAAGCAGAGAGATGTAACAGGGAAATATTCTCCTGTGCCAGTCCCATCGACATAGCAATCTCCCTCGCCTTTTTCTTTTTCAGGGAATCCACAAATTCCAGAAAATTCTCTGTGCTGACCTGTCCCTTTTTCATTGTCTTGATATAGTTTCTCTGCACGATCAGTGACACATAGTCATCTACCAGGATCACATTTTGTATCTTCTTATCTCCTATGAACATCTCGCGGAAGCTGTCAAGACTGTCACAGACCATCTCCTCCACAATGTCCTCGAGCTGATAACTCCGATAAGACACGCGCGCCAGCTCCTCCCTCATACGGAGTACTCCTGGTCTGATATTCTGTGAGGTAACGAGGCTGTCCTCGTCAAAAAGAGAGATCTGTATGCTCCCCCCGCCAATATCAATAAAAGCTGTACTCTTTTCGATAATACTCTGAAAATCCTTTACTCTTGATGCCACAGATTTGTAATCGAGAAAACGCTGCTCGGAATTGCTTAAAGCATCAATATGGATTCCCGTCCAAGTCTCAATCTGGTCTAACAGAATCAGCCTGTTCTGGGATTCCCTGATAGCACTTGTGCCGTATGCCTTATAGTCGTCCACCTTATACGATTTCATGATCGCCATAAATTCGTTCAGCATCCTGCACAGCTCATCAACCCTGTCATTATTGATCTTCCCCATAAAATACGAGTCCGTTCCAAGCTCAATCCGGTGTCTGATATGATCGATCTCCTTAATGCCGTTTTTGCTTGATATCTCGTATATCTTCATCGCAAGCTCATATGAGCCCACATCGATTGCTGCAAAAGTCTTGTATGCCATAGTTACACCTCTTCCCCTAAAAAGTATCACTATTATATTAATATACTATTTTTCTGTCTTAATAATTTCCGAGCACCTTCATATTGCGCGTCTCCTCGCGCAGTCCCCTGAGTGCATTTCTAACTGCACTGTCTGTGAGATTCCCCTCAAAATCCAGGAAAAATCTGTACTCCCAGTTTCTACCCGCAATCGGTCTTGACTCAATCTTGGTCACATTCAATCCATTGTACATCAGATGCGAAAGTGCATGATAAAGCGCCCCGCTCTCGTGATTAACCTCAAAACATAAACTGATCTTAGAAGCCCCCTTTGCAAATACCTTCTGATTCGTGATGATGATAAAACGCGTCGAATTGTCTTTTAAATCATTCACACCCCTTTTGAGAATATCCAATCCATAGATCTTTGCCGCTGTCTCCCCTGCGATCGCCGCCTGCGTCCTGTCCTTGTCGTCTGCAACCTTCTTTGCTGCAAAGGCATTATTTTTCATGCTGATCTGCTGCCAGCCTGTCTCAAACAGATAGTGCGAACTCTGCATCAATGACTGCGGGTGTGAGTATACCGTCCTGATATCTTCGATCTTCGCGCCTGGCGATGCCATCAGACAGTGCTCTATCTTAATGATCTGCTCCCCAACGATATAATTTTCAAACTCTACAAGCAAGTCGTAGATCTCACTCACAATCCCCGCTGACGAATTTTCAATCGGAAGCACTGCAAAATCCGCACTGCCTTCATCAATTGCAAGCATCGCATCGCGAAACGTATTGACATTGAAACTGTCAACCTCATCCCCGAAATACTCCATCATCGCAGCCTGTGAGTATGCTCCCTCTGCCCCCTGAAACACAACACGGCACTTCCCATAGTCGATCTCTCCCATTTCTATAAAAGAGAGCCTTCCTTCACCGTTGTGTTTTGTTATCATCTGATACTGGAGTTTCCTGCTCATCGCCATAATCTGCTCAAACAAGTCCCTGATACCATGCGCGTTAAATTCATTGTGCGTCAGCTCACTGACAGCCTTGAGCTTCTGCTGCTCCCTTTCCTTGTCAAAAACCCTTTTCCCTGTCTCGATCTTATACGCTGCTACCTGCGCGCACACATCCATCCGCTTCTCATAAAGTTCGACAATCTGGCGGTCAATACCGTCAAGCGTATCTCTGAGTTCTGATAAATCCATCTGACTTGTCCTCCTGTATCCCTCTTTTTCCTTTTCGTTTTTATTTAGTATAGCACACCAATTAAAGTTTGTAAAAAAATAAAAGAGAAATCTTTCATTTTTCTTAAAAATTATTTATAATATTATTATACATTAAGCTGTGCGGAATTGAATTGCACGGCCCGATATACTACTAAATATACATAGGGGGGAAATACAATGAAAAAAAAGGTTATCACCATAGTCTGCATTATATGTGCAGTACTTATCATTGCCGGTCTGGCAGTTTTTAAGTACCTCTCCGACAGGGTTCCGCAAAATCCAGCCGGAACCGTCGGAAACACCGCAGGAAATCTCTATAACAACGGACTTTTCTGCGAGAATGACGGGTATGTCTACTTTGCAAACGCATACGATTCTTCTTCGCTCTACCGCATGCGTCCGGACGAATCCGAGATGGAGAAAATTGCGTTCACAGAAGTGGCAAGCATCAATGCAGACGGCAAATATCTGTATTATTATCAGGGGGGATCCGGCAGCGGTACCGGACTTGGATTTGTGCTGAGTACGACTGGCATCTATCGCGTGAACAAGAACAAGGCAAGCGATGCCTACTGCCTCGACCGCGTAAACGGCAAATACGTCCTTCTGGCGGACAACGATGTATACTATACCAGCTCTTCCGACGGTGTATCCTTGAAAAAGGTATCTACAGACGGAAAGACCAAAGAAACACTCCTGGAACTTGACATTCTTCCTGTCAGCGTGCAGAACTCTACTTTCTACTATCTGAACAATGAGAATAACCTGCACCTGATGGCGCTTGACCTGCGAACCAAAACATCACGCCAGGTACTCGCCGAAGATGTGTATATGCCGATTATCGAGGGCAATACGGTCTACGGCATTGACATTCATGACAACTACTCGCTGATCCGTCTCAATACTACCGACGGCAGCAAAACTCTGCTTGACACTGGCAGAATCGACCTGCTCAATGTGACTGACAGCTATATTTATTATCAGACTTCAGGCACTTCACCCCAGTTAAAGCGTGTCCGCCGTGATGGTTCTGGAATGGAAGTTGTCGCCGAGGGTGCCTACAGCAATATCAATACTACTTCGCAATATGTATATTTCACACAGTTTGGAAGTGAAACACCCATATACAAGACACCTGTTGCAGGACCCGTGAATGTCACAACATTTGACAGGGCATCACAGGCCGCCATCGCAGAAATCAACAAAAATCTGAAATAACAGATCAATCTATTGAATAAGGTAAAGGAAATCCGGTTATGCTGATAGCATGAAAAAACCGATCTTTCCTTTACCTTTTTTTAATTGTATTATGAATTTCTATAATAATTTTGTTAAATGCGGCATACTCGGCTGGTGTATGGAAATCACCTTCACCGCTCTCGGTGCGCTAAGACGGCGCGAACTGCCTCTTGTCGGGCATACTTCCCTGTGGATGTTTCCAATCTACGGAAGCGTTGCTCTTTTCAAGCCGATATTCTCCTTGTTAAAGCACTGCCACCTGATTATGCGCGGAACAGTCTATGCCCTATCGATCTTCAGTGTAGAATACGCCTGCGGGCGTTTCCTCACCAAACATGAGCTGTGCCCCTGGAACTATAACCGTCATCACTGGCACATAAACGGTGTGATTCGCATGGACTATTTCCCTTATTGGTTCTTTGCCGGACTTTTATTTGAGCGCATTCTGACCAGCAACAGGAAATCTGCTGACGTCTGAATCATAATTTAATTGGGTAAAAACTGCTGGTACAGTGCCACATGATCATAAATGCACCGCCATGGGTCATTTGAGTGTGCTGTCACACAGATGTAGATCTTTCCGTCATTGCCGATGCCCAAGCTCGCCGCGCAGTTCCCGGACTGATCCACATACCCAGTCTTGGCACAGAGTACCTCCCCATGTGTATCCTTGTCCTCAATCCTTCTGAGAAACAGATTCGACAGGTCAATCCCCTCAGGGTGCTGTTCTGTGACAGAGGTCGTGTAGGTGCGTACACCAAGTACTTCCCGACAAAAACTGTTGTCATAGGCAGCTTTCAATATGACAGCTATGTCATAAACCGTGCTGTAATGATTTTCATCATAGATGCCAATACAGTTTGTAAAATGCGTCGTTTCAGACAGACCAAGTTCCTCGAGCTTCTCATTCATCAGCTCGACAAACGCCTCCTGAGAACCGGCTACATAAACAGCCAGTCCCAATGCCGCCTCTCCCCCTGACGGGAGAACCGTCCCATAGAAAAGATCCCTGACAGTGACTGTCTCCCCGACCTCAAATCCAGCGCTGGAGCATCGATTCACAAAGCTGTAATTTATGATATCCTGTGTAATCTCAAATGTATCATCCGCGTCCGTGATATGTTCCGCAGCGACAAGAACTGTGAGAATCTTTGTCATAGACGCTGGAGGAATGCGGATCCTGGCACCTCTTTGTCCCAGAATATACCCTGCCTCAACATCGATAAAAACAACATTCTCGCTCACGACTTCGCTGTCCGGCAGTGCAGTCGCATCGTCAGCTGATGCCGCCAGCAGCGGTTCCCTGCTCTTTCCTCCCAGTGTCCTGACAACCAGCGTTTCCGCCAGTGCAAGCTCCTCTGCTATACTGTCCGCAATGGTTCTGTCAATATAGCAGCCGGCAATGTTCAGACTGCTGGCATATGTAATGTCTTTATTTGCGTTGTCTTTATCTGAACTTCCTATATCTGCGTTGTCAATATTTGAACTACTTTCATCTATGTCAATACTACTTGAACTATCTTCATTCAGGGTAATTTCATTTGTCCCCTCATTACGCTGGGCGATCTGTTGGATTCTATGTCTTCTTACCAGCCTGTTAATTCCAAAAACCGCCAAAATCACACAGACAACAAAAACAACAGCACAAGGCAGCATCAGTCTGCGCATCTGATCCTGCTGTTTTTTTCTGCGCCGCATTTCCTGTAAACGCTGCCGACGACGGGCTTCACGCTCCTTTTCTGCCTTTTCCTTCTCCTCGTCGCTGCTGCTGTCCATATTGTCCTCGTTTTCCGTTCCGCTGACAACCCTGCCGCCAAAATATGTCTCCGCTAAGACTGCTGCAATCTCCTCAGCACTCAACTGTACCGTTGCTCCACCGTTTTTGTCCCTAGTCTCTGATCTGTCTATGTATTGATCTCCATTATTGTATTTACTCGACATCGTCTACCTCGACCACACCAATATCCAGTGTATTCAGCGTACGACGTCTTCTCCTGTCCTCCTCCGACTTTTCTAAGATAAACTGCTTTACAGCTTTGGAATTTTTGATGTGCTGGATCAACAGCAGAGGCGATGTGACATCTCCAGTATGGCACACGACTGTTCCCAATCCAAATATTCGTTCGATTAATGAGCTTTTGAGTGTCACATCCTGCACTTTATACATGTAGCAGTCATTCTCCTCCCTGTTCAAAAAGCCCGTATTAACCGTAATGACATCCTCTTTGACTGTATATACTGTAAAAGTAAATGGAAGTCCGAAGAACAACCATCTTTTTCTCTCTTTAAATTCCATTGTATTTCTCCTCGTGTTTTTGTATCAATAAAATTATTATAACATTCCCCTATTAAAAGGCAAGATGAAATTTATGAATAAAATTTTATATTTTTCTTGAAAGGTTTGCCCTGATATGATACGATAACAACAGCATGTAACTTGTTAAATAGGAGGAAATGGTTATGTTGGATACTTCTTGCACTCTTTGGTCTGATTTTAGTTGTATTTGTCATTTCCATTTTCACACATTTTACTGTTATTTTCATATTAATATTATTTAGCACAAGAGAATTTATTTCTCTTTTTTTATTCCCTTTAACCATTGTTTATTTAGGAGGTTTTTATGAGACATTTGATGAGTCCACTTGATTTTTCCACGGAGGAGTTGGACAGGCTCTTTACCCTTGCTGAGGATATCGAGAAAAATCCCGCCAAGTACGCACACGCCTGCGAGGGGAAAAAGCTTGCTACCTGCTTCTATGAGCCGAGCACCCGCACACGCCTGAGCTTCGAGTCCGCAATGTTAAGCCTCGGAGGTCAGGTTCTGGGTTTTTCCGATGCAAATTCTTCCTCTGCCGCCAAAGGTGAAAGTGTATCAGACACGATCCGCGTGATCTCCTGCTTTGCCGATATCTGTGCGATGCGCCATCCCAAGGAAGGTGCTCCCATGGTAGCCGCATCGCGCTCTTCCATCCCTGTCATCAACGCTGGCGATGGCGGTCATCAGCATCCCACGCAGACACTTACCGATCTCTTGACAATACGCGCGATCAAAGGACGTCTTGACCGCTTTACCATCGGACTCTGCGGCGATCTCAAATTCGGCCGCACGGTTCACTCGCTGATCAACGCACTTGTACGCTATGAAAATATCAACTTTATATTTATATCTCCCGAAGAGCTCACGATACCCGATTATATTATCGAGATGCTCCGCGAGAAAAATGTCTCTTTCAGCGAAGTCCGTAAGTTAGAGGAAGTCATACCAAAACTTGATATCTTATATATGACCAGAGTCCAGAAGGAACGCTTTTTTAACGAGGAGGACTATGTAAGGTTAAAAGATTATTATATCCTCGACAAAGAAAAAATGGAACTCGCCAAATCCGATATGATCGTCCTGCACCCGCTCCCGCGCGTAAATGAAATCTCCGTTGAAGTCGACGACGATCCCCGGGCTGTGTATTTCCGCCAGGTAAAGTACGGCGTGTATGTGCGCATGGCACTGCTTTTGACACTCTTGGATTCTGTTGACAAATAACCGTTTAGAACTTTAAATAGGAGGTATCAGAACATGTTAAATGTAGGAAAAATCGAGGAGGGCTTCGTCCTTGACCATATAAAAGCCGGTAAAAGCATGAGTATCTATAAGCATCTGGGGCTTGATAAACTGGACTGTACTGTTGCAATCATTAAAAATGCGAGAAGCAACAAGATGGGCAAGAAAGATATCTTAAAGGTGGAGTGTGACATCAATACGCTCAACCTTGATATCTTAGGCTTCATTGACCACAACATCACTGTCAACGTCGTCAAGAACTGTGAGATCGTGCAGAAGCTTCCGCTATCACTTCCAAAAGAAATCAAGAATGTACTAAAATGCAAAAATCCCCGCTGTATCACATCGATCGAGCAAGAGCTTCCGCATATCTTCGTCCTGACTGACGAAAAGAAAGAGATTTACCGCTGCAAATACTGCGAAGAGAAATATGGGAACAAAGATAATTTTAAAATCTAAAAAAATATAGCAGGCTAACGCCTGCTATATTTTTTATGCAAAATTCAAAACTTCATCTTTGGGCTTCTTGGTCGGCACGACACTGACTGCATGGAGAACCGGACCTTCACCGTTGTAATCCTTCCAGAACTCCCTGTGAACCGTAGCTGTCACCTCTACCCAATCCTTATTCGTCAGCTCACCGCACTTGTCATACTTGCATGCATATCCCAGAAAAGCCATGTCGTCCGCACAGCACGTCATCGCCATCCTTCCAGGCACAAAATACGCATTTTCACTGCCCTCAGGCTTTAGCACCATCGCCTTGAACTGAATCGTCTTATCAAGATATCGTTCAAGATTGTCCATGGCATCCAGATAGAAAATACCATAACCATAATCGTCAAGAATTAATTTCTCACTCTTTAAGTCATACGGCAGATCCTCCTCGAAAATCTGGTTTACCTCACCATTCTTGTCCTCAAAGATAATCTCAGCCTGAGGATTCACAGCCTTTACATTCCTCTTAAAACTACTCAGCTGGTCAATCAGCCCATCACAGCGGTTAAAAATAATCAGCTCGGATTTTCTGATCATCTCCGCCAGCAGGGAACGCATATTGGTATAATAATTCTGGAACGTGGAAGTATCGATCGTTGTGATCTGCTGCTCCAGCCTCCAATGCCACGGCAGCTTGAGGTTTTTGAAGTTCCACATACCGTTATATTCGATGATAATGCGTTCCGGCTTATACTTCTTCTCGAGCTCCAGCAGATTTGACGAAGTCATCTGCGCTTCCTCATCCACCACTTCCACAATCGTACGGCTGTTTTTGAGAATGTCCTCATCGTACTCAACCTCTCCCTCCTCACAGAGTATCAGAAGTGTTGTTCCCCTTGTCTGAAAATAGGGCTGTGAAAGGGTGTAGGATATAAACTCTGTCTTGCCGCTCTCCAAAAATCCATTAATAATATATACGGGTTTCATATTTTCTCCCATCCTTGTAAGAAACTGTAAGTCATACAACAGTTCGGATCTCTTGTCACCAGATGATTACTTGTTAAACAATGTCTTCAGATTGTCCTCGTTGAGCTGTGCGCCAATCACACAGATTTTTCCTGTCACCTCCGCAGCGCCAGTGCGCACATTGCCCTCACCCGGAACATAGTCAAAATTCAGCCATGTGCCGTCCCCAGCCGGAACCATGCCCTTTGCGCGAAGAATAGAACCGTATTTCTTTTCGTCCTCAAGCTCCTCTAATATGTGTTCCAGTTCTGTCTTTGTGTAAGCAGTCGGTGTCTCAAATCCCCAGCTTGCAAAAATATCGTCCGCATGATGGTGATGATGATCGTGGTCATGACAGCCACAAGTGCAATCATCTCCATGGCCATGATGGTGCTCATGTTCATCATGGTCGTGATGATGTTCATGCTCATCGTGATCATGATGATGGTGCTCATGTTCGTCATGATCATGGTGACAATGCTCATCGTGATCATGATGGTGCTCATGTTCGTCATGATCATGGTGACAATGCTCATCGTGATCGTGGTGATGGTGATGCTCATGTTCATCATGGAGTTTTGCGACCTCCGCCATGAGCTCCGCCTCCAAATCCTTTGCATTCTCTATCGTCTCAAGAATCTTCTTCCCGTCAAGCTCTTCCCAAGGTGTCGTGATGACCGTTGCCTTGTCGTTATGCTCGCGGATAATCCCAAGCGCTGTATTTAATTTGCTCTCGCTGATATCCGCTGTTCTGCTGAGTATGATCGTGCCTGCATGTTCGATCTGATTTAGGAAAAACTCCCCGAAATTCTTTGCATACATCTTACACTTATTTGCATCAACAACAACTACTGCACTGTTCAGCTCCACCTCTGCATCGGTATCCACATTCTGTACTGCTTTCATAACATCAGAAAGCTTTCCCACTCCGGACGGCTCAATCAGGATTCTCTCCGGATGATATGTCTCAATCACTTCCTTTAGAGAACTTCCAAAATCCCCTACCAGCGAGCAGCAGATGCAGCCTGAGTTCATCTCCTTAATCTCAACGCCGGCCTCCTTCAAAAATCCGCCGTCGATACCGATTTCACCAAATTCATTCTCAATCAATACAACCTTTGACGCATCCAGTGCCTCCTTCAACAGTTTCTTGATCAGTGTCGTCTTTCCAGCTCCCAGGAAACCAGAAAAAATATCTATCTTTGTCATTTTTAACAACCTCCTCAACAGTTTGTTATTCCTAATTTTTTATCTTATCACAAACTTATAGAACTTGCCATAGATGAGATATTAAAATTCAATTAAATTCAGAAAATCACTACATTATATCCTTTTTGCTGCCTGCCCTTTTCTATATGCTCTTTATATCCAGCAATATAAAAAGGAATGTTGTCTTCACTTCCTTTTAGGAGGCGTCCTTTCACCTTATCCCATGCACAGATCGCCACAGAAAAATTAGGAGCACCGGCAACAAGAACAGGATGTTGTTTCTCCTTTGACCATTTATATTCACCACCATAATTTCTGCGTGCTGTCTCAAAAACATAGCACCCTATCATAGATGAGATATTGAAAATGGCATTCTCATCCAGGTCAAAATCCCCCAATTCGTCCAAATATTCATCTACAAGTTCCAGACTTTTAATGGAAAAATCATAATCCCCCTCTTCCTTAAAGTTTTCTGCAAAATTATTTGCCGTAGATACAATATCCTCCATCAGCTGTCCCATTATAAATCATTCTCCTTATTTATCTCATTTGGTATATACCACTGCAGTTCGACTGCTGGTATCTCCTCGTAATTATCAACACCCTCGCCTTTTCTTAAATATACCCTCCTGATTCCTGCCTGTATGATCATGCGGGCACACAGCGGGCATGGCTTTGCCTTGTGCACCGACAGATCACCGGGATTGATGCCCGCAAGATACAGATCTGCTCCGAGCGTCTGTTCCCTTGAACAGTTTAACAATGCATTCGCCTCCGCATGAACTGCCCTGCAGATCGCATACCCCTCCCCCTGGTGCATGTCCATTTTTATCCGCGGGCACTCCCCGATATCACAGCAGTTCTCAAAACCTCTGGGTGAGCCGTTGTATCCTGTCGAGATGACCGCGTCATCCTTGACAATAACCGCTCCGTATTTCCTTTTGATACAAGTGCTACGATATGCAAAATTCTCTGCACAGTTCAAATATGCATCTACTTTTGAAATTCTCTTATTTCCTTCTGGTTTTACCACACTTCTTACTCCTATCCATCAATATCACTGTGTTGTCCTACTGATAATTGCTTCATACTCCGATGCGATCAGCGCTGGCGGAATACTGTACGTAATCTCAGCCTCTCGCGTATCCGCATCCTCTGGTACTTCTCCACCAGAAATCATACCAAGAAAATGCCCACCCTCATCAAACACACCGCCGCCCGACATTCCTGCTTTCGAATAACACGCTGTCTCCAATACAATGGTATTAAACAAAGGCATATACTTTAAACCAATTACATTTCCCGTTGAAAAATTAGCTGTATTTCGATCACTTACAGCCCCGACCTGCATGACGCGTGCTGTTGCATATTTGGAACCAAACGCTGCCCTCGCCTCCTCTGATTCCGTTTCATACAAGACTGGTACTGCCTCATAAATATCGCGCAGGACATTGCCTGTCACGGTTTCCTCCGGTATTCTGACAAATCCAATATCATACTGCTGGGAATACCCGATTATGTCCGCAGCAACAGACTCCCCATTTCCAAAACCAATTTCTGCTGTCACATCCTTCATAAGCAGATGCCTGTTGGAGACAATCACAATTCCATCCTCAATCTTCCATACAATGCCGCTGCCCGCAGCATCCTTCACCACAACCTTCACGATGCTCCGCCTTGCCAGCTGATAAACAATCTGCATCACCATATCCTCCGCATCAAATTCTCCTGCCCCTGCCGTCTTCAATCCAGCTGTCTCTGCCATTATGACCGCAGTTTGTTCCGATACGCATAATTTAACTGCAAATTCATATTTTTCCCATTGTATCCTGTGACCCATGAAATACAAAAACATGCTCACACCGATCATTGTCATTATGCCCAATATAACACGCAAAAATTTTTTCATTTTCGTTCCATTCCTAATCAATAATTCCAGTATAGTCATTGACCATACTGGAATTAGAAAAATTAAAAATCTATTCCTGCGAAACTTGTTGTGGCATTTCAACTGAATTTCCTTCCACTGGAGGCTCTTCCTGAATCTCCTGTGTTGGCTGTATTGGTGTTCCGTCTGGATTTAACAACCCTGCCTCGATCAGAATCTGTATCTGCTGTTCTGGTGTCAATTCAGGAGTGGCATTTTCCTCTGGATTCTCTGCTGTATCCGTATTCTCCACTGTCTCTTGTCTCGGTATGGAAGTTTTTCCTCCGTAAACAATAACTGGTTCTCCCTTCTCCACATATTCATAGATCACCTCTGCCTTCTTGGGCGGAAGATTCACACAGCCATGCGAACCATTTGTGAGATAAATATTCTCTCCAAAAGAACTTCTCCAAGAAGCATCATGCATCCCTACATTGCCGTTAAACGGCATCCAGTAATCTACATGGGAAGCATAATTTGCCCCCCTGAGTGTCGCATCGCGTTGCTTGTATGTGATGCCATACACACCAACCGGTGTATTATAGCCCTTACTCACATTACCTGATACAAAATCCGTCTCTTCCACCAACTCGCCGTCCTTATAAACCCATAAATGCTGGCTTGTCAGATCGATCTCCACATAAGTATCCCCGATATCATCATCACCATACTGTGCTCCCTCCGAATAGTATACTGGTATCCTCTCACCACTTTTCCCGCTTTTAATCTGCTCGATCAATTCACTGGTCTCATCTGCACGGTTCATCCACCATCCATATGCTCCCTCCGTGATTGTAATGACCTCGCCATTTGTCGTCTGAAATTCACGCTTCTTTCCCCATGTGTCATATTTCCGCGAAAGCCCGTTTACATACTCCCGCACGAGCTCAGGATCAAGATCGATCACACTGTCGTCTATGGTCAGCCAGTCTTTTATGATACTGCCATCCAGCACCTCAGTTTCTTCCCCAAACGTATATGTAATCGTAATATCTGTAAAGCGGTTTCTGTCATCGCACGCTTTCCGCAGCTCACGATCCTCCGATGTAATCTGAGCATTAGTATAACACTCCTTTGCGTCCAGATCAACGGACTCTTCCAGAAGGCTGACCGCCTCCTCCACTGTACTGCGAATCTTCTCCCGAATTGGAACCGTCCCTTTATCTTCTGGAATAATCTGATATCCATTATCGGTATAATCACTCAAATATGCATCTTGTGGCTGCCTGATATTTTCTGAATCAAAAAAGCACAAGGTGTCAATCTTCTTGTCAAGCGCCTCTTTGGAATATGTAACCATTGTATTAATGGTGTACTCTGTTTCCTTGAAAACCGACGTCGGCCACAGAAAAGCTTCTTGCCCTTCTATAATGTTCTCAAACTCATTATCAAATTCTACTCTAAGCGCAATATCTGCCGCAGTGATCGTGTCCGTCAATCCGTCCCTTCCATTTATCGTCAATACATATTGACTGGAAGTATCCAGAAAACCATTCTGTACAGAATTGACGGCACTGACGGAATAATTTTCACCATTAATAATCGTATTAAAGAAGAAATGTCTTGTAAAAAACAATGCAAGTCCCAGATAGGACACTGCCGCCGCAGTAATCACTGTAATTATAATATATAATACTCTTCTTTTCATTTTCCGCATATCAGTACCCCTAATCAATTACATTACCATAATCCAACACAATATTCTGTTTCTGTCAATTTCTAATTGAACAATACTCTGGCATCCTTAGCCAGAGTACTCCTGCCGGCAACCGCAGCGATAAGCCGGGTTATGTCGGTGCCGCTATTTTCACAGCGGCACGAATGATCATCTATCTAGGACTGACGTTGCCATCAGCCTCAAGCGACCTACCTGGGAACAGACCGGGCAAATCTATAGTTCCCTGTTTGGTCTTGCTTCGAATGGGGTTTACATGTGCCCTCCTCGTTACCGCGGAGGCGGTGGTCCCTTACACCACCTTTCCACCCTTACCAAACGCCTCTGCTATACAGAAGTGTTCGAAGAAGCCTTCATGCAGGCTTCTTCCCTATGCTTCCGCACGGGGCGGTATATTTCTGTTGCACTGGCCTTGGAGTCACCTCCACCGGACGTTATCCGGCATCCTGCCCTGTGAAGCCCGGACTTTCCTCACCTTACCGTAAAATTCCGGTAAGCCGCGATCATTTACTACAGTTGCCGCAACCTATCGTAACACATTGCATCTGCTTTTTCAAGTATTTCTTTTTAAACAAAACCTATAAGAAAATCAAACGTTACTGTTCACTCATCCATCAAAGTAGTGGAAATCATGCGCCAAAATGCTAAAAGCTTTAGCTTTTTCCCTTTAGCATTTTGTGTGCAAAATTTGTTGCTGTTTACGCCTACAATAAACAAAATTATGCCAAAATCAGATGAGGCGTGAACAGTAACAATCAAACCTTGAAGCAGCTTCCGCCCACAAACTCCCGCACAATGGAATTCTTTGGAAGTTCCTCCGTACCCACTCCCAGGAAATAACTCAGAAACTTCAAGAGCCGCACCGCCTCAAAGTACTCTGGCTCCCCTTTTTCAATGCTGTAGAGCAGCGGCTCCGCATACGGCTTGAGCACTGCAAGTTCATAGATCAATGCTGAGTTGAACATGGCATCCGCACTCTCCTGAAATGGAAAAATATTCTCTGTCTCCCCTTTTCGCACGGAAGGCCACATCTGAATCGTGCGCTTGGCTGTGGCCCCTCTTGTCCTTGCATCCCGAACCAGGCGTCTGAGCAGCCTTCCGTCTGTTGTTGGAATACGGTTATGCTCATCAACGTTCAACGTCGTCAGTGCACTGATATATATCTTATATTTGCTATCAGCTGGGAGCGCATAGGACATCTTGTCATTCAATCCATGGATTCCTTCTATGACAAGGATATCATCCGGGCCAAGCTGCTTGAAATTGCCTTTGTACTCACGCTTTCCTGTCACAAAATTAAAGGTAGGAAGCTCCACTCGTTCGCCTGCCAGTAATGCGCACATGTCATCATTAAACTTCTGTATATCGATTGCCTCAAGGCACTCAAAATCATAGTCGCCATTGGGCTGTTTCGGCGTCTTCTCCCTGTCGACAAAATAATCATCCGCAGCAATCGGATGCGGCGTCAGCCCATGTGTCCTAAGCTGTACAGACAATCTGTGTGAAAAGGTAGTCTTTCCCGACGAGGAAGGACCTGCGATCATGACAAATTTAATCCCGCCGCGCGATACGATATCCGAGGCAATCTCACTGATTCTGCGCTCCTGCAGCGCCTCCTGAACAAGCACGAGTTCATTAAATCCACCCTGGCGTATCTGGTCATTCAAATCACTTACTGTATCCACCCCCAGCTTTTCGCCCCAGTCCACCGCAATTTCCATGGACTTAAAGAGCTTGGGTGATGGCTTAAACTCCTCTAAAACAGTTGGATTTTTTCTGTTTGGCAGTATCAGAACCAAACCATCCTCATATTTCTGAAGATCAAAGCATTTCACATAGCCAGTACTAGGAAGCATGTAGCCATAGTAATAATCATAGTAACCGTCCAGGTTGTAGACATTGACAGTCGAACTGCCCCTGTAACGAAACAAACTTATCTTATCTGTCATCTTCTGCTTCGCAAAAAGGATATTTGCATCGTCCAACTGCATGGACTTTTTGATAACACAAAAATCCTTATCTATGTATTCCTGCATTTTTGCCTTAATCTGTGCCACAACCTCATCTGTTATCTCGAAGTCTCCTTTTTTGGCACAATAGTAGCCGCTTCCAATGGCAAATTCCATCTTGATCTTCTCGATTTTGTCCATACCAATCACATCATTGATCGCTTTCATAAGGATGATCGTCGCTGTTCGATTGTATGTCTTGTGCCCTGTGTCATCTGCCAGTGTCAAAAATTCCACTGTACAGTCTTGGTCGACTTTCTTGAACAATTCCTTGATTTTTCCATTTCTGACAGCAAGCGCGATCTGGTAAGGATAATCCTTCTGATACACCCCGGCAATCTCACCAAAAGTTATCCCCGCTGGGTATTCCCTGGTTTTTCCATTTACTGTTACCAGAAAACTTTGCTTTTTATCACTGTTTCTATCCATTGCTCCTTCCCCTTTCCATATTATTATATCACTACAAAAGGCTCTTTTATTTCTGCCTTGTATATTTGTATCTCAGGCAATTCTTTCTTGATAAACTCTTCCATATAAAATATGAAAAGTTTCTCAATACCATAATGCCCTGCATCAATCACTGCAATTCCCTGTGCCACTGCATCAATTCCTTCATGATGATCGACATCACCTGTTATCATCACATCTGCACCTGTATTCAGAGCATCACGGATATAGCCGCCGCCCGATCCGGGCATCACTGCCGCTGTTTCGACAATATCCCCCAGGTCACCAAATACCCTGACATTCGGCACATGAAATTTTTCCTTCACAAGTTCGGCAAGCTCAGCTACGCTCATACATTTTTCCAGCTTTCCAACCCTGCCATAGCCTTCCTTGGAAATATCGTCCTCAATATCATTCCCATAAGTAACATTTAATACCTGTCTGTTCTTCAGAAAAAGCATGTCAGCCGCTGCATCAGCCATCCCCATTACATCAAAGTTGGTGTGCATGGCGTAATAACTGATGTCATTTCTGATCAGTTCACAGACGCGTCTCCCAATAAAATCGTCCGTATTAACCCTGCTAATTTTCTTAAAAATAAGTGGATGATGGGTAAGCAGCAGATCTGCCCCAATGTGCACTGCCTCCTCAATCACATTGTCCGTCGCATCCAGAGCGATATAAACTATTTCAACTTCCTTGTCACGTCTGCCTACAAGCAGACCAATATTATCCCACTCTTCCGCAAATGCTGTCGGAGAGAGTGACTCCAGTTTTTCAATGATTTCATAGCATTTCATACGCGTTCTCCATCATTTGTTTTTATAATAGCAATACAGGCAAAACACAATATCGCTCAGCTTTTCGTCAAGCTCCTCTACACGACTCTGCTGCCGGTCTGTCAATTCTTTCTGGCTGAGCAGATTGTTTCTGATATTCTCATAATTCACCTTCTGCCACAACAAATACCGCTTTAAGATCGGATGTGCCATTTCCAGAAGGCATGGACCATATGTATCCTGAACCCTTGTAAGCCGCTGTACCTCTCCCTTTGACACTTCTGAGATATGAAACGGCTGTCTGTTTGCAGGGATACCATTGATATATACCCCGCTTTTCCTGCATTTTTGTTCCAGGTTTCCACTGATCTGCCATTCCAACTTTCCAAAGGCTCCAGGCAGTGCACGCATCATCGGATAATACTTTCCATCCTCATATATGATGTCTTCCTTGTCGATCAGATAGCCTTTTTCCCTCAGATAGCTTCGCACCTCATTCAGCTCTGACTGGGGCTGCAATATGACCTGTTTCATCTCTCCGATCAGTTTTTTCCCCTGCTCTAATATAGATATGACCAGCCTGCCTCCCATCCCGGCACAGATGATTCCCTCCGCCTCATCTTCCCGGAGAGCACTGACACCGTCTGACAGCCTGGTCTCTATATAATCCTGCATATCATAATCAGCGATATTCTGTTTTGCCCTGTCCAATGGTCCGCTGTTGATGTCCATCGCGATCACATGCCTGCATATTTTACTCCTGACAAGCTCCATTGCGATATAGCCATGGTCACATCCGATATCTGCTATACTTTTACAGGGCTGCACAAGTCCCGCCACAGCCCTCATTCGATCCGATAACAGCATCTATATTATTCTCCTAATCCAAAAAATCCTTAAGCTTGCGGCTTCTTGATGGGTGACGCAATTTTCTGAGTGCCTTTGCCTCAATCTGCCGGATACGCTCTCTTGTGACATTGAACTCCTTGCCGACTTCCTCGAGTGTCCGCGCTCTGCCATCATCAAGACCAAAACGGAGTCTCAAAACCTTCTGTTCCCTGTCTGTCAGTGTATCAAGCACTTCAACCAGCTGTTCTTTTAACAGAGTAAATGCCGCTGCGTCAGCGGGCACTGGGACATTATCATCTTGTATAAAATCCCCCAGATGACTGTCCTCTTCCTCACCGATAGGAGTTTCCAACGATACAGGTTCCTGTGATATCTTGAGGATTTCGCGCACACGATCCTCAGGCATATTCATTTCTTTTGCGATCTCTTCTGGAGTTGGTTCACGCCCAAGCTCCTGAAGAAGCTGTCTGCTCACACGGATCAGCTTGTTGATCGTCTCTACCATATGCACGGGGATACGTATCGTCCTTGCCTGATCTGCGATCGCTCTCGTGATCGCCTGACGAATCCACCATGTCGCGTATGTGGAGAATTTATAACCTTTTCTGTAATCAAACTTTTCCACTGCCTTGATCAGCCCCAGATTTCCCTCCTGTATCAGATCCAGAAATAGCATTCCACGTCCGACATACCGCTTGGCAATGCTCACCACCAGACGAAGATTTGCCTCTGCAAGTCTTTTCTTGGCATCCTCGTCCCCAAGCTCCATCTTCTTGGCAAGCTCAATCTCCTCATCAGCATTCAGAAGCGGTACTTTTCCGATTTCCTTCAGATACATTCTGACAGGATCCTCGATCCCGACTCCGTCTGGTACGGACAGATCGATATTCTCCACATCCATATCTTCGTCATCCACCAGCAGCAGGTCATCGTCGGGCAGATCGTCGTCGTCATCTGTAATGCGAAGCACATCTACATTATTCTGTTCGAGCGTCTCCAGAATCCGCTCAAACTGCTCCTCCTCGAGCGGCATATCCTTGAAAAAATCGCTGATTTCCTGATATTCCAGCACATTTTTCTTCTTCTTCGCCATAGACAGGAGCTCTTTTAATTTCGCATCAAATTTTGCTTGTGTGTTTTCATCCATTCTGGTCAATCCTCCATACCATATTATTTTTATCCTTATTTTAAAGAAATATGCGTTTTGTTAAGTTCTTCCAGTGCTTTTTTCCCCTCGATCACCTTGCTGAGCGCCGTGATGTCTGCGCCGGATCTCGCCGAATAATACTCATAGCTGTTTTTCTTCACGCTCACAAGAATATCATGGAAAGCTTTCTCCTTCTCCTGCTCACTCTCCAGTTCCGGAAGACTCGTCGTAAACAGCGAAGCTGCTTCACTCTGATCCTTCTCTTCCTCAAACATATTGATGATACTCGCTGGATTAAGTGCATTCCTCTCGATATCCTCAAACATCCTCCTTGCAACCTTGCTATATAATTCCACAGTAAAATCCTCCGCAGATAGATAACCTTTGATCTTCGCATAGAGCTGTGGATAATCCGTCAGCCACGTAAGCAGCAGACGCTGTGATTTCTTGGCATTTTCCTCAGGGGTATTTTTATTTCTACTCTGTATCCCTGATTTTGGGCGCTCTACTGTCTGCACTGCATAGCCCCCCGTCTTTGCCGCCATATTCACTACCAGCTTTCTCAGATTGTCAAATCCTATGTGATATTTCTCTGCCACCGCTTCGATATAATTCTCACGCTCCACATCCTCGCCAAAATCGCAGAGCTTTCGCGCAATCTGATTGTGAAAATTAGTCTTCCCTTCCGGATCGTTCAGATCAAACTCGCGCTCCAGCATCCGTATCTCAAACATAAAAGAATTCTCTGCATGGTCGATACGATCCTGAAAAGCCTCCTGCCCCAGATTCTTGATAAATTCATCGGGATCTTTATAGGGCGACATATTGATGATCCTGCCAGACATCCCCGCGTCGCGAAGAATCCGGATTGCGCGGAGTGCCGCTTTCACACCTGCACCGTCACTGTCATATGCCAGAAGGACATCCTTTGTATATTTTTTGATCAATCCCGCCTGCCCCGGAGTAAATGCTGTTCCAAGTGATGCCACCGCCTGTATAAAACCCGCCTGATGCATGCTGATGACATCCATATATCCCTCACACAATATCATATTCCCTGTCCTGGCAGTACGCGCATAGTTCATACCATACAAGTTTCTGCTTTTGTCAAAGATTTCTGTCTCCGGCGAGTTCAGATACTTAGGGCCACTGTCAGCTTCTCCCATAATGCGCCCGCCAAAACCTATGACACGGTGGTTGATATCCTGTATCGGAAACATTACCCGGTTCCAGAACTGCGTTGTCGTTCCTCTCCGCTCATCCGTCTTTGCAAGTCCCACATCGCGGATCAGATCATCCGTGAAGCCCTTTTGATGCAGATATGCCAGCAATTCTTCTCCTCTCGCGGGTGCATAGCCAAGTCCGAAGTTCTTGCGCGTCTCATCGGAGAGTTGACGCTTGTCCAAATACTCCTTTGCCTTTGTCCCCCGCTCGTTCCGCAGCATGACATAATAAAACTTTGCCGCTTCCTTATTGACCTCCAGAAGTCTTAGCCGCCTGCTCTCACGCCGCTTTGCCTCCTCTGAGTACTCCGCCTTGGGAAGCTCCACGCCAACCTTCTCCGCTAGCACCTTCAATGCCTCTGGAAATGTACAGTTCTCATATTTCATCACAAAAGTGAGCACATTTCCGCCCTCGCCGCAGCCAAAACACTTGTAGATCTGCCTTGCTCGGTTTACAGAAAAGGAGGGTGTCTTCTCACCGTGAAAGGGGCAGCAGCACATATAATTACTGCCCTTTTTCTGTAGTGATATATAACTGGAAATCACATCCACAATATCACTTTTCTGTCTGATTTCCTCAATCAGTTCTTCTGGATAATACATCGATATCCAACTCTCTTTCTAAACTATTCCTAATATCCCATCCAAAATTTCGGTATGTATATCTCTTCATACAAAGAAATCGCAAACCGGTCTGTCATAGAGCTAATGTAATCACACACAACCTTCTCGCGCGGCTCTCCCTGCAGTCCCAGCTCCACAAAAAACTTTGGCAGCGCATCTGTATGTCTCATGTAATATTCATACAGGGTTTTGACCAGCGCTACCGCCTTGTTTTCCTCGCACTTTGCCACGGAATTGCTGTACACCTTATCAAACATAAAGCGCCGCAGGTTGCGCATGCCAAGTTCCACCTCATCCGACATCCGCACATCATCCGTTCCCTTGCTTTGCGTCACGATATCATGTATGAAATTGTTGAGCCGCTCCCTCGGACTATATCCGATGATCTCACCAATCTCCCTTGGTATATCCCGCTCCTTGAGGATACCTGCCCTGACAGCATCATCCATATCATGATAGGTATATGCAATCTTGTCTGAAAAACGTACGATCTTACCTTCCAGCGTTGCCGGCATGCTTGAAGTCTGATGATTCCTTATCCCGTCGCGTACTTCCCATGTCAGGTTCAGGCCTTCCCCATCTTTCTCGAGAAGCTCCACGGTGCGCACACTCTGCTCATTGTGTTTGAATCCATATGGACAGATTTCATTTAAAGCACGCTCCCCGGCATGTCCAAAGGGAGTGTGCCCCAAATCATGTCCTAATGCGATCGCCTCAACCAGCTCTTCATTTAGCTGCAGTGCCCTCGCGATCGTCCTCGCGTTCTGTGACACCTCAAGAGTATGTGTGAGTCTCGTTCTATAATGATCGCCCTCTGGCGATAAAAAAACCTGCGTCTTATCCTTGAGGCGCCGAAATGACTTGGAATGGAGTATCCTGTCCCTGTCTCTCTGAAATACAGGTCTGATATCGCACTGCTCTTCCTCTCTCTCCCTTCCTCTTGACCTGGCGCTGAGTGTGGCATATGGACTTAAATATTCGCTCTCCCACTGTTCAAGGTTTTCACGTATTGTCATGTCAATCCTCCATTTAACAATCGTGTAATGTTTCCAAATTTCTCTTCATACTTTCCCTATTTCATATATTCCACACAAATTCCGAAATTCCTTTTTTTATCTTAATTTCTACAGATTTTTACCAAATTCCAGCTCAACAAAATCTCCCATAGCATGCTCTGCCTTGATAAAAAGGATCAGATGATTGTCCCTGATCGCCGAAAAACCTGCTGGAACCATCTCTGGATTATCAAAGTCCATATCATAGTCAAGCAGTGTTATGGCATAGTCTGTCACTGCACCATTATTTAAAAAGGCGGAGAAATCTGCTGCATCGACACCTTCGTTTAAAATTGTGTATCCATTGGCATTCTCCAGACTGCTCACGATCAAAGCCAGATCGGAGAAATTTTTCAGTCTGACATTCTTTCCCGTATTCAGGTCAATGTTCAGCGTTTTGATGAGATGATTCGAGTATGCACTGCCCGCATAGTACTCCGTCCCCCTGAAAATAAAGGAAACAATGCCGCCACCTTTCGTAGCAGTCTCATACTTTAATTCATAAGAACTTAAATTTTCGGCAGAGCTACTATCAACTGCTATCCTTCTGATCTGTTCATTGATTTCCTGCTGCCTTGTCCCATCTGCCATACCCGTAAGCTGCGGATACTCCACTCTCACAACACCGTTTTCATATACTGCCGTTTCTATATTATATGTAATACTGTTGCCGCCTGCGATGCGGTCTGCATATGGTACGACCATCTCGGTCTCAGCTTCCGTGGAAGTCTCTGCCTCCTCCTCTGTGGATTCCACATTGACTGTATCTGGTTCATCCCGCACAATCACCTGTGTTCTCTGGTCATGCAGTATTGCATCGAAATCTTCTATAACCGGCACCTCGGATTCTCGAGCTGCATTTCCCCCACAGCCTGCTGCTGCCAGTACGATAACAATAGTGATACTGATGATTTTTATATACTTTCTCATAACATTACCCTCTCTTTACTAATATAATCGAGTTTGGGAATACACTTCTCCCCTGCGCATGAAAAAAACTCTGGAATCCAGTTCATTCCAGAGCACGTCATATGCGGAAGATGGGACTTGAACCCACACGTCGTTACCGACACAAGATCCTTAGTCTTGCCTGTCTGCCAATTCCAGCACTTCCGCGAACAAGTTTTATCTTATCGCACATCATCGTTTTTGTCAACTGTTTTTTGATAAAAATACCAGAAAATGACAGAACACATATTTATATTTTGATCTGTTCAAAATATTTTGGTTCGACCTTCTTTGTGAGCCATACTCCGTTTTCGGACAGATAAAAGGAAACGCCATCCTGATACATAATACCACTGTGTATTTTGAGAACGATCGGCTTCCCATGCCGTTTTCCCACATTGACTGCCGTCTCGATATCCTTCGACAGATGCACATACAATCGTGACATCGGTTTGATCCCCTGCTTTTTAATACTTTCATAAAATCCGGCAGCAGTCCCATGATACAAAAATTCCGGCGGTTCCTGTTCCTTTAAACCGACATCGACAGAAATGCTGTGGCCTTGATTTGCACGGATCAAGGTCTTGTCCTCGTTAAACGAATATCTTTGCTTTTCGTCTGTCCTGACGATCTCCTCTAAAGTTTCTCTGTTAATCTTTCTTCCAGTCTTTTTTATCCCTGATATCAACTGCTCAACATCCGCCCATCCATGTTCGTCCAGCTGAATATATGCAGCTTCCGGATGATGACGCAGAACAAGACTGATGAACTTACTCATACTATCTTTCTTATTCTTCACAAATACCACCTCCTATGTCTTTTCTACTCTTTCGATCACGCAGCTGTGCGGTTTGTCCATGTTATCTTTATTGTAACTGATTCCGACAAGCAATATTTCCCCGATATAATTCTCAAGCGCCTGTGTGTACTGCCTGTCCTTAATCTGCTGTATGGCAGTGTCAGCAGTCTTGTCATATTTCAGTTCGATTACAAGTGCGGGCTTTCCCGCGTGTGGGAGCGGCAGAAATACGACATCTGCAAATCCGCGTCCTGTTGGCAGCTCCCTAATGAGAATATAATCCTTCCTTGCACTGTAATACGCAAGCCCAATTGCACACCCCAATGAATTCTCATCATTGTAAGTCAATATCGATGACACCTCTGTATGTGCCTTGTCAAGTCCCTCTGCGACACTTTTTTCTCTGCATGCCAAAGTATCTTCAAGGAGTTTTTCGGACGCTTTTACGACGCGCATGACCTCGCACCATCCCTTCACACTCATCGCGGTCTCAAATTCCTCAACAATCTCCTTGTTTGGGATAAACACTTCCTTTGTCTCTGCATCGTATGCCAGATACCCCAGATGAATCAACAGCGTCAGCACATCATCCTTCACTTCAAAATTGCGCATATCATTTCGGAAACTGCGTGTATTAACCCCAACACGTCCGCCGCCAAGCATTCTCACGATGTCCGCGCGAAGTCCGTCAAAATTCATATTGATATATGTTTTCAATGCGTCGTAAACCTCTGTAGAAGTCCAGTAATTTGATAATCTGTGACAGCGCATCGCCTCCACGACTGACCTTGGATTATAGATATGCTGAAACTTCGTAAACATATATCCATCATACCAGCTGCTCACCTCAGCAAAGTCCATACTAAATTGTCCGCAAAGCATCTTTACCTCGTCTTCTGTAAAACCAGTATATTCTTCAAACGTTCCCTGGTCTGTCATCGAATACTCAGTAAACATATTCAGTGCGGAGTGTTCCCCATACTTCTTTACTGGTAAAATCCCCGTCATATAGGCAAGCGCCACATAGGACTGGTCTTTCAGCAGATTTCTCAGGAAGTCAAGATATTGCTTCTGCTGTGTCTCTGACTCCTTCCTCTCGCGCATCACGCAATCCCATTCATCAATCAAAAAAATGAACTTCTTCCTCGTTTTTGCATAGATCTTTCGAAGCGCATAGGCAAGTCCTATATCCTGTCGCTTGAATACTTCTCCATATTCTTCCAAAATCTCCTCGAGCACTTCCTGTTCGAGATACTTTGTCAGCTCCTGACTCTCCGCTTCAATCAAAAACTGCTGCATGTTCAGATAAATGACATCAAATTGATTCAGATGTTCTCGAAAAGATTTCTCTCTCTCGATTTTTAATCCTTTAAACAAATCTACCGAATCGCAGCCGCAGCTGTAATAGGCGGCAAGCATTTTCAGCGCCATCGACTTTCCAAAACGACGTGGCCTGCTGACACAGATAAATTTTTGTTCTGTATTGAGCAGTTCATTTGTACATGCAATCAAACCTGTCTTATCAACATATATTTTTGAACGAACCGATGTCCAGAAGCCATCATTATCTGGATTTAAGTAAATTCCCATATGCATCCCCATTTCCGATCATCATACACAACATATATTTTACTCAATTCTTACACCTTCGCGTCCACTGGAATTCTCAATACAGAAAAGGAATAAGACGGCATCCGGTATTGATCCTTTTCCAGCAGCAAAACTTTTTCTTCTGGCTGTATCAGCTCTTTTTCGAGCGTATTGATATCTGAAAGTTGTTTGCTGGTTAACAGTTTTACTTTTACATGCAGATCTGGTCTTTTCCAAGTGTTATCGAGAGCAAGGGTAATGCTCTGTGCTTCCGACGATGTATTGACAAGCTTGACGATCAGCTCCTTTGCATTCTCATCATAACTTACCTGGCAGGGCAGTTTCCCGCTTTCCGCATCCATTTCCATATCGATATTATAATCGCCAAGATTCTTTGCAAACATCTGCTGCACATAATAACTCGGTGTACTGCATACCTTCCTTTCATCAAACCAGATCAGGTCGGGATTCCACTGCGTATATCCAACGCGTGCCAATAGCGGTGCATAGCAGGTCATTACTACTACATCGCTGTTCCGCGCCATTCCTGTCATAAATGCCGCCTCTGCAAGCGCTGCTTCCAGCGTATTTCGCTCTGTAGCTTTCTCAGGAATTGGCTTAACGGGCTCCGTCGAATGAGCTGCATACTCCCCAAAGAAAATTTTCGTTCTGCGTGATACCTTGTCAAAATAATCAGTATGCGCAAAGAACCACTCTGGCTTTATATAATAGTGCTCATCCACCGCATATACGAATTTTTCCTCGTCTTCATGCGCATGATAGAAATCCCACGCCGCATGAAACCGCGCAGAATCCAACTCAGGTCCCGCTGTGCCGATCAACTTGATCTCGGGATACACCTTATGAATCTCTTTCTCAAACAGCTCATACCGCTCAAAAAAACGGCTTTCTCCGTCTTCCCACTGCTCATTTCCAACACCGACCATTTCCAGTCCAAAAGGCGCTTCATGGCCCATCTTTGCGCGAACGCCCCCCCATTTTGTATCCATTCCACCGTTTGCAAATTCAATCAGATCAAGATACTCCTGTATATACTCGCAAATCTCTGGTGAATCCAGATCCACCTTCTCATGTGACTGGAACTGACATGCCAATCCCACACCAAGTACCGGAAGCGGCTTTGCGCCCAGATACTCACACAGCAAAAAATATTCGTAGAAACCAATCCCATAGGTCTGACCATAGTGGGCATAACGGCTGTGATAATTGTTCTCCTCACTGTTCTCATGCGTTGCCCAGCGATTCCAGTTGTACCGACGTTCCTCCCTGTTTCCAAGCGTATCCTTGAATCGATAGCGGTTGGCAAGCGTTGAACCCTCCACGACACACCCACCCGGAAACCGCAGAAAACCAGGCTGTAAGTCTTTCAGGCGCTCTGCGAGATCTCTTCGAAAGACTCCACACACTGCATCCTCCGGCATCATGGAAAAGTGATCAAACTCCACAATCCCCTGATTCTCTAACAGAACTACAAACTCTGCATTTTGAACTTCTTTCTCAACACACAGCTCAAGCTCATACTGAACCCATTTATTCCAGCCAAAGGCATCTGCCTTATCGAGCGCGATACTTTTTTCGCAGATCATATTTCCATCTCTTACAATGGCAATCGTTACTTCTCCCTGATATTTTACACTTCTCGCATAAAAAGAGACTGCGTAATTTATATCAGGACGCATATAAATCCCATCATATGCCTTGTTCGCAAAACCACTCTTTTCCTGTCCATTTTCTACCCTGAGATAATGTGGATTATTGATGGATACAGGACTTCCCTGTACAACGGAAAGCTGTACAGGCGCATTTACCGGATAGGTTTTCCATGCATACAGTCCGCCATGCTTTACATAATAATCCTTTTTTCTTTCGCCTCCAAAAGCTTCCAGGCTTTCAAAATTCCTGTTCTCCAACAACTCCGCATACAGTCCGCCGTCTACAGCATAGTTAATATCCTCAATGAAAAGTCCCACAAATTCTCTCGAAATGTCTGCACCCTTTTTTCCCGTAATTGTCAGCTGCATATATGATTTCCTCCTGATCATGATACTTTATTTCCCATTATAACAGACTTGCAGACTCTTTCAAGCTCTTTTGACAGTCTTTGAATTAATTACAACCCGCACTATGTAGCACTTTATACCAATAACGCTCCAACACACCAGCCCCTGCGTTAAAGATCTCATGTTTCACTCCGCATACTCTGACAAGCTTTACCTGTCCCTTCATACGCTGGCTTAATTTTCTCACAAATCGATTCTGCTCTTTCTTGGAGACATACGTCTCGCACTCAGCCTGAAAGACCAACACCGGACAGATAATTTCACGCCATGCCTTTCTCTGAAGATAACGATTTAGCCGTGCTGTCTGCCAGAGCCACCCGTAAGACGCCGCATTCATCTGAAACAAGGGCTCCCGACTCCGTTTTTTCTGGTAATAGTCAAATCTTACTTCTGACACCGATGCACTGTCGGCAAATTGTTCTGGACCACTATATGGCTGATTCCCCTTCACATACTGCTCAGCCTCTCCCACGATGCAGAAAACCTTTGCTATCACACAGGCCAAAGCCCATGGAACCGGTGTGCTGCTTGGGCGTATCATTGGAGAGGACAGAATCAGTCTGGAAAATAATCCTGGTGCCTGCGCTGCTGCAGCTGCCGCTATTCCGCCGCCCATGGAATGCCCATACAGACAGATTGGCAGTTTGGGAAACTCTGCCGCCGCCATGCGGCTCACAAACAGCAGGTCAGCCACATATCGCTCATAATCCTCCACATGTACAAGCGATAAATCCTCCGCATCACTGCACAAGCGATAACTGCGTCCATGACCGCAGTGCTCCAGCATAAAAACGTGATAGCCCCCGCGAAGAAAATAGTATATATTTTCCTTGTATTTTTCTATCGTCTCTGTATAGCCATGTGAAATGACGACGATCCCTTTTGGCTGGTCCGCAAGACAGCGTGCGTAAAAAATCCGCCTTCCTGTCTCTCGCTCACAGTATCCAGTCGTCATCCGCTTTGCAAGATACGGTTCAACGACTGTCTCCATTGCCTCCGTGTACCCTTCATCTGGCAATATCATATCACGTACCGTTCTTTTGTCCATCTCCATAACCTCCTATATGATATCCTTATTAATCTTGCGTTCATTGTAAAAGAGAAATACAATTCCTCCCAAAAGACAGAAACATGCTGCCCCAAACGCCGCAATACGGTATCCCGCCCCAGATGCGCTTCCGATCGTGGAAACTGCCGTAAACAGCAGCATGGAAAGACTCTGTCCCAGTTTAAATGCAAAGGTTCTTGCCGCATAGAACATCCCCTCCCTGTTGCTTCCTGTGCGTTTCGCATCACTCTGTGCAATATCGGCAACAACCGCCTGCGGAAGAATACCGAATACCGCCATTGGAAGAGAAGCCACCACCATCAAAATCAGTCCTTGTACATTTGCCGGAATCACAGAAATCCTTCCAAGGAATCCTGTATACAGGTAAGATAACGCAAATATTGCAAACGCCGCCAGTATCAGCTTCTTTTTCCCAAGCTTTGGAGCCAGCTTGTTGATCGGGATATAAAATACCAGCGACAGTGCTGTCATGCCAACAAAATAGATCGTCGTCATCGTCTCTGGGAGTTTCAAAAGACTTGTCACGAAAAACGGAAGTCCTGTCTGAAACATTGTGATCGCAATCCAGTACAGAATATCTGAACCGACAAACTTGCAGAATTCCTTGTTTTTAAACGTCGAAGCCAGAGAAGAAAACGCTGTATCCTGCGAGGGCACTGTATTGACATACTCCTTCTCCCTGATCGACCAGACTGGAATCTGCATACACACAAAGGCAATCACCGCCATGACTGCAAATGTCGCGCGAATTGCATTGACACGCCCGAACACCGGAATCAATGTTCCCCAGATTACTGGAGCCAGATAAGCGACTGCCGTTCCCGCAATAAACGTGAAGGAGATCACGGTAGAAATGTTTAAACGCTCCTGCTGGTTGTGTCCCAACTCTGGTATCAGGGCATTATAGGGCGTGCAGTAAGCCGTAATCGATAGATAATACGCCATCACCATCACAAATAAAAAGACTGCATTCACCCAGCTGTTTTGATTTACCGGCGACCAGAACACAAGCACTGTGGAGAGTGCAAGCGGCAGAGAAGCCCATTTTAAGAACGGAATGCGTCTCCCTTGTTCCGAAGTACAGCGGTCTGACAAAGACGCAATCCATGGATCTGTAACTGCATCAAAGAGCCGCCCGAAAGCTGTAATACCCCCGATCACCGTAAAAATGCCAAGAATGACCAGTCCCTGTGGAATAAACAATATCTGTCCCTGCGCAATTGATGCCTCATCTGGCTGATAGAAATAGACCAGCCAGTTTGAGATCAGACCAGACAATAATGACCAGCCAAACTGCCCTGTCGCAAAAAGCCACATTTTCCCTGTAGATAATGATTTCATACCTTTCCCTCCAAATTCAATATAAACCTCCAAGTCTCCCACTTTTGATAGTAATACTATCGCATTTTTTTAACAGCGTCAAGTACAGCCCCCTCTTGTCTTTTGCATCCTGACAATGGTATACTAAGGACAAAAAGATCAGAAACGCTCTGAACGCTCTGATAGATATACAAGGAGGCTAATATGTTACCAGATCGAAATACCGCAGAAGAATTATTAAAAGATGCAGAACAATGTAACCCGGGAGCATGGGTGAACCACAGCAAAATAACGGCCTGGTGTGCCGAACAGATTGCCAGCGCCTGTGCGGACATGGACAGCGAAAAAGCTTATATTGCAGGGCTTTTGCATGATATCGGCAGGAAGTTTGGTGTAAAGCACTTGGGACATGTCTATGACGGTTATCACTACATGCTAAAGCTCGGCTATGACGAAGCTGCCAAAATCTGTCTGACACACTCTTTCAGTGTCCAGAATATCCATGATTATATCGGCAATTTCGATATCAAGGACGATGAGATCAAGGAGCTTGAGCAAGCACTTGCCGCGGCAGAATACGACGACTATGACCGCCTGATCCAGCTCTGCGACAGTATGGCAGGTGCCGGGGGTGTCATGACGATGGAAGACCGCATGTCAGATGTGGCGCGCCGATATGGGAACTATCCACAGGAAAAATGGGATAAAAATATGGCGTTGAAAGACTATTTCTCAGCGAAAGCCGGAAAGGACATTTACAGAATCTTGGAGTATCAAGAGACATAACCACTATGAAAACCCTAAAAATTTTGCATAGGCAGGAAAGGTTTTTAATAAAATTACAGAATTTTCTTGATTTGTCTATATCATTGGGAGTAAGATATAGGTATTGGCAGCTGAATAACTGCATATTATTTAGGAAAGGCTTGGTATACTAAACTATGACGGACATAGACACAAATGGTTATGACGATGAAGAAATGACCGTTGAGCTTGAGCTTGATGATGGTCAGATCGTTAATTGCGCGGTCATCACAATTTTGACTGTTGGTAAAAAAGACTACATTGCCCTGCTCCCGCTTGATGAAGACGGAAACAATGACGACGGCGAAGTATGGTTTTATCAATACGAAGAAGATGAAGAAAATCCTAATGCGGAACCCAAATTAACCTACATTGACGATGATGAAGAATACGAACTCGTCGCAGATGCTTTTGATGAGTATCTCGATAATGTTGAATTTGACGAACTCGTCGATAGCACAAATGATTAATAAAAGCAATAATCTGGAGGGATACAACGAAATGGAAACAAACGAAAAAACACTACTTATTGACAAGCGATATACCTGCCCGATCTGTGAGAAACAGATACGCGCCAAGGCAGTGAAATCTAACTCTGCGCGATTTGTCAATACAATGGCTGATTTAAGACCGATCTACAGCAATATCAATGTCACAAAATATGATGCTGTATGCTGCCCATACTGTGGCTATGCTGCCCTAACCCCAAATTTCAACAACCTTACATTAACCCAGAAAAAACTTATCCAGGACAAAATACAGGCAAATTACAAATCCCATGAAGAAACGGAATGTGACTTCTATACAACAGAAATGGCAATCAGCCGCATGAAGATAGCGCTGCTGTGCACCATCACAAAAGAGGCTAAGGACAGCGAAATCGGAAATGTATGCCTCAAAATAAGCTGGTTGTATCAAGCCCTTGCGGATGAAATCCCTGATGACGCTCCCGATGCTGCCACCAAAAAGGAACTATACCTCAAAGAAGCAGATAATGCGGCTATGAAATCCTATAAACACCTGACAAATGCCCGCATGCATGAAGATTATCCAATGGCAGGCATGAACGAGACAACAC